>NZ_JBOZRT010000093.1:0-266573 GCF_050789165.1 Azospirillum sp. | reverse complement strand
TCTGGGTCAGCGCGATGGTGGCGGCGCTGTAGGGCGTGGCGAGCCCGACCCCGCCGGCGAGGCTGACCCGCGCGCCGGTGGCGATGGCGCCGGAGGAGTCGTCGACCAACCGCACGGTCAGGGCCGGCGTCGTACCGTTCCAGTCGGCGGCCGGCACGAAGCGCAGCAGCGCGCCGGCACCGACCAGCAGGGCCGATCCCTCGGACACCGTCCCGACGGCGGCCCAGGCCGAGCCGTCCCAGTACTGCCAGACGCCCTGCGCGGCGGTCGCCGCGTTGCCGACGACGGCGACGCCGGCCAGCCCGTTGGCCGAGGAGCCCTCCGCGACCGCGTCGGCCGCGTCCGAGAACAGCCCCCCGACCAGCGACGACACGGAGGCGCCCGCCGGACCAACGGTGTCTTCCGCGATGGTGCCCAGCATCGCCGCGGTTCCGGTCGCGACGGGCGCGTCGTTCACCGGCGTCACCTGCAGCGACAGGGCCACGGCGTCCGCCGACACGGGCGACGTGCCGCCGACCTCCGTCAAGGCGAACAGCGTCTTGCCCGTGCCGCTGAAACCGCCGCTCCAGCTCTCGTTCAGGGCGCGCACGCCGAGGGCGGGGGCCGTGCCGGACATGTCGTCGGCGGGCAGGAAGCGCAGCAGCGCGCGGCCCGGCAGCACCAGGGCGGCGCCGTCGCCGACCGTGCCGACCGCCTGCCATGCGGAGCCGTCCACGCTGTACTGCCAGACGCCCACTGGCGACCCGGGGTTCGCCACCACGGCCAGCCCGATCACCGTGCCGTCGGCCGTGCCCGGCCGGAACATCGCCTCGATCAGGTGGAAGACGGTGAAGCCGGCCGGCGCCGCCGTTCCTTCGGCGATGGCCAGGGCCTTGGCGAAGGCCGCGGCGTCGAAGCCCGGTGCGGCGACGGGCGCCGGGGTGAGCATGTCGCCCGGCGTGGCCGTGACGGCCTTCGTGACGGCCTTCGTGACGGTCTGCACGACGTTGCTCGGCGGCAGGGAAAAGGGATCCGCAACCGAGGCCGTCTTCGCCGAGGGCGCCGTGCCGCCGCCGACCGGCGGTGCGGCCGGTGCGCCCGGCGCACCGCCGGCCGCCGCCGCGCCGCTCTTGCCGGTGGCGGGGGTGAAGGCGGCCAGATCCACCATTTTGGGCGCGTCCGCCTTCGCGGCGGCCGGTGCGTCCGCCGCCGGCTTGTCGCCGCTGTCGGCCTTCTCGGCCGCCGTGTCTTTGGGGGCGCCTTCTTCCCCCTTCACGGCGCCTTCGCCCGTCGCCTGGCCGTCCGCCGCCGGCTTCTCGGCGTTCTCCTTGGCGGTGTCGCCGTCCTTGGCGGCGTCCTTCGTCGTCTCCTTGGTGTCCTTCGCGTCGGCGACCTGCTCCGGGGCTGCGTCCGGCGCTGCGCCGTCCTGGGCCTTGGGCGTGGCGAGATCGGCCATCGCCTTGTCTTCGGCCGACATCGGAACCGCGGTCTGCTGGGCGTTGTGCTGCGCGGTGTCCGCCGCCTGCCGGGCCGCGGCCATCGCCTGCCCGAAGGGTTGGCCGCTGGCCAGGGCCTGCCCCAGGGCCGCGCCGAACGTCCCGCCGCCGCCGAGCGCCTGGACCGCCGACGAAACGTTCTCCCCGCTGGCGAGCGCGGCCATGAGCGGGTCGCTCTTCACGCCCTGCGCCGCACTGGACAGAACCGACGCGGTCGCGACGGCGTTCTGCTGGGCCGCGCCCAGCGCGTTGGCGGCGTCGCTGCCGGACGACAGGGCCGCCGCCAACGCCCGGCCGAAGTCGCCGGCCACCGCCGGGTCCACGCCGGCCGCCGCGGCGAAGGACGTTACCGTCTCGGCGACATTCCGGCCGGAGGCCAGCGCCGCCGTCATGGCGTCGCCCGGCTTGGATGCCGCCGCCGCGCCGTCCATCAGCGCCGTCATGTCCGCCTGCGCCTTGGCGGAGGCGCCGAGCGCGGTGTCCGGCATCGCTCCACGGGCAAGCGCGTCGTTGAGCGTGCCGAGGAAGGCGCCGCCGTGGCTCCCGCCGGCCGCCGGCACGGCGTCGCCCTGGCCGCTGGCCAGGGCCGTCAACAGCCGGTCGCCGCCCGACGTTTCCACCGCGGCCGTGCGGGCCAGCGACTCGGCCTGCCCCGACCGGGTGGCGGCGGTGGCGATGGACGATTCGACGTCGCCCCCCGAGGACAGGGCACGCTCGACATCGCTCATGAAATCGGCGGACGCGTTCGGTCCCAGCGCCTGGATGGCCTCCGGCACGGCTCCGCCGGACGCAAGCGCCTGGGCCAGCTTCTCCGCCGGCGACAGCAGGACCGGAGCGGGCGCCGGAGGTTCCGACGGCACGTCGTTCAACGCCTGCGACAACGCCGAGATCGGATCCGCGCTCCCGGCCGGCCGGGACAACCGGTCCATGACGCCGTCGAACAGGGCCCGGTCCAAAGGTGCCGGTCCCGCCGGAGCGGTCGCCGGGCCGGCGATATCCGGCCCCTGGGTCAGGGCGGTCATCAGGCGCTGCTCGGCGGTCGGCGGGGTGGCGTCGCCGGCCGCCTCCGCCATCCGGGCGGCCGTGGCGTTCACCAGGCGCGAGGCCTGCGCCATGGACGCCTCGGGCGTCTCGGACGCGCCGACGCCCTCGACGAAGCTCTTCACCCAGCGGTCCGCCAGATCGCCGGCCGCCCGCCCCGACACGCCCTGGTCCTGCAACGCCGCCGCAATCTTGTGCTGCACGGCTTCGATCCCGTCGGCCTTCCCGCCGAGCAGCATCGTCGATGCCTCGGCGGTCAGCTCCGTCGGAATGAGCAGGCGCGAATGCGTGTCGGCGGACTCAACCATGTCGCGAGTTTCGGGCACAACCACTCCGATATGCGCAGGCAATCGCCCTTGGTCGTATCGGATATCGCAAAATATAATTAAAGAATCCTTTCGTTATTAAAAATTAGATATTCATCATTTATATCTATAGATGACCACCATGTGTCGGTTGTGAGCCCTATTTCTGTGTGGTTATTCATGGATACTCCCGAGACGATCAAATAGCTTTCGGGCGAAGCCGCGTGGCATCGTCGCGTGGGCGGTGTGGGGTTTGATGAGAAAGTCCGTCGAGCCCGTAATACGCACCGGCGCGGCGTGCCGATTGCGCGTTTCGTCTGTTTCCTTTCCGACCCCCCGGGGGACACGTCCGCAACTGGACGACGGGGACGAGAGGGAGGACGGATCATGAACCATCCGGTCGGCAACGCGCGGGTGCCGGTAGACAGCGCGTTCGCCAAGGCCCCGGCCGCGGCCGGGGCGCTGCGAGTCCTGATTGCCGACGACCATGCGCTGATGCGCCGTGGCCTGGCGCTGGTGATCAAGCTGCGCTTTCCCGGCACGACCGTGATCGAGGCCGGATCGCTGGCCGACGCGGTACGATGCGCGCAGGAAGAGAGTGATCTCTCCGCGGTCCTCTTCGACCTGCGGATGGGCGACACCGACGGATTGCCCGGGGTCGAGGCGATGCTGCGCGTCCTCGACGGCGTGCCTCTGGTGGTGATTTCCGGCACGCTCGACGCCTCGCTGATCTCCGCCTGCATCCGGGCCGGCGCGCGCGGGTTCCTGCCCAAGGGCAGCGAGGCCGAGGCGCTGGACCACGCGCTGCCGGTCGTCCTGGGCGGCGGCATCTACGCCCCGCTGCCGCGCGGTGCGATGGCTTCGCCCTCGCCGCCCGCTCCGCCGCCGCCCGGTATCCTCGACAGTCTCACCGCGCGCCAGCGCGAGATCCTGGCGCTGCTGCTGGAGGGCCGCTCCAACAAGGAGATCGCCCGCTCGCTCGGCATCCTCGAAGGCACGATCAAGGTGCACCTGCGCAGCGTCATGCAGCGCCTGGGCGTGCACAACCGGACGCAGTTGGCGCTCCTGGTCTCCAGGGCGGGGCCGCCGGCCTGACCGGGGCGATCCCCGCCGCCGTTCAGGCGTGCAGCGCCTCGCTCAGCGCCTGGACCAGCTCGAAGGGCTGGACCGGCTTGTGCAGCAGGCGGCAGCCGAGCGAACTGGCCTCGCGCAGGCGCTCGGGCGCGGTGTCGCCGGTGATGATGACGCCCGGCACGTCCCAGCGCCGCCGCACCAGCTCCACCACCGTGCGGCCGGTGGCGCCGCCGGGCAGGCGGTAGTCGGTCAGCACCACGTGCGGCCGGCTGCGCAGGCGGGGCAAGCGGGCCGCCAGCTCCTCGCTCGAGGACACCGCGACGACGCGCACGCCCCACCCCTTCAGCATCAAGGAGAGGCCGCGGCGCACGCGCTCGTCGTCCTCCACCAGCAGCACGGAACGGCCCTTCAGCCACGCCGCGGCGCCTTCGTCCAGCGATGGCGCGGCAAGGCGGAGCGGCTCCGGCGCGCGGGCGCGCGCAACGGTGACGGCGAAGACCGACCCGCGCCCGACCTCCGAGCGCACGCTCACCTCCAGACCGAGCAGGCGGACGATGCGGGCGACGATGGAGAGGCCGAGGCCGAAGCCCTGCGTCGGGTTGCGCTCCGGATTCTTGAGCTGGCGGAACTCCTCGAAGATGATGCC
Organism: Azospirillum sp.; assembly: GCF_050789165.1. NCBI lineage: Bacteria > Pseudomonadati > Pseudomonadota > Alphaproteobacteria > Rhodospirillales > Azospirillaceae > Azospirillum > Azospirillum sp. The sequence goes on along the minus strand of NZ_JBOZRT010000093.1, from coordinate 262,032 downwards.
CTGCGCCTCCGGCGGGATGCCCGGGCCGTTGTCCCAGACCTGGAACTCGACTGCCCTCATCCGCCGCCGGACGCCGAACAGCACACGCCCGCGTCCCGCGGTGGCGCCGTGGGTGATGGCGTTGGCGATCAGATTGCGCAGCATGCGCTCCAGGAGTTGCGGATCGGTGGCGACCGCTTGCGAGGAGGTGACGCAGCGCAGCTCGACCCCGGTAACCCCGGCAACCCCGGTGAACTCGGCGGCGAGGCGGCGCATCAGGTTGTCCGGCACGAAGTCGACGACCGACACGTCCACCGCGCCCGCCTCTAGCCGCGACAGGTCGAGCAGGCCGCTCAGCATGCCGTTCAGGCTCTCGATGGAGGCCTTCAGCAGGTCCAGCGCCTCGGTCGCCGCCGGGTCGGGGCCGATGGAGGCGCGCAGCACGTGGGCGTAGAGCGCGGCGGCCTGGATCGGCTGGCGCAGGTCGTGGCTGGCGGCGGCGAGAAACCGGGTCTTGGCGCGGTTGGCCGCCTCCGCCGCCTCCTTGGCGCGGCGCAGCTCGTGCTCGGCGGCCTTGCGGTCGGTGACGTCCCAGACCAGGCCGGCGATGCGCGGCTTGCCGGTGAGCGGGTCGGGAGAGACGGTGGCGCGTTCCTCCAGCCACGCGGTCCGGCCGTCGCGCGGGCGTCGGATGCGGAACTCGCAGTGCCAGCTATCGCCGCGGGCAACGGCCTTCTCGACCAGACCGCGGTAGTGGGCGAGGTCGTCGGGGTGCACCAGCCGGAAGTTCTGCACGGCGTCCCGGAAAACCGCGCCGGGGTGCAGCCCGAGGACCTCCGCCGCGGTGTCCGACGCGGTGACGAGGCCCGTCTGAAGGTCCCAGGTCCACGCCGCCATCCCGCCGGCGGTCAGCGCCTCGCGCAGCATGCGCTCGCTGTCCTGCAGCGCGCGCTCGGCGCGCCGACGCTCGGTGACGTCGTGGAAGGTGACGGCGACGCGCCGCTTGTTCGGACCGCCGACCTTGAAGACGTAGAAGTCGAACCAGGCGCCCAGCGGCGCGGCGAACCGCTCCATCCGCGCCGGCTCGCCGGTCGTCGCGACGCGGCCGAGCACCTCATGCCAGTGCGGCTCGAAGCGCGGGTCGATCTCGCGCAGGCGGCGGCCGGTGACGTTCTGCCCCGTCATCCGCACGGCAGCGGGGTTGGCCTCCAGGTACAGGACGTCGGTCGGGTGGTCGCCGGCCATGATTACCTCGGCGAGGAGGAAGCCCTCGTCCATCGCCTCGAACAGCGTGCGGTAGCGCGCCTCGCTCTCGGCGAGCTGGGCGGTGCGCTCGCCGACTCGCTGCTCCAGCGTGGCGTTGCCGCGCTCCAGCTCCTCGATGAGCATCTGCAGCTCTTCGTAGGAGGCCTGGAGCTCCTCCTCGAGGTCGGATTCCTCGTGCCGCTTGGTGATCCGCCGCCGGTCGGCGCGGTCGAGCGCGTCTCGCAGCAACTCGCGCTCCGCCTCGACCTGGGCGAGGCGGTGGTGCAGACCGGCGATGGCGTGGCGTTGCTCGGTCAGCTCGTGGTCGAGCGCACCCCGCTCCTCGGCGAGGAGACGGGCCTCCTCCTGCGCATCCTCGGCGGCGACCAGCGCCTGCTCCAGCTGCTGGTCCAGCTCGTTGACGCGCCGCTCCAAAGCCGCCCGGTCAGCGTCGTCGTCGCGATCCTGGGTCGGCGCCGCGTTCGCCACGCTTCCTCCATCCGCACGTTGTAACACGCACCATCACACACACGTGTCCAACAGAGCAGCCCGTGATTCGTCCTAGGATGAAAGCGGCAAATCCGATGTGGTGGCGATCGCTCGCGGCGCGGCGGGTTTAATGCACCATGGACGCGCGCGACATCCTGGTGATCGGCGCCTCGACCCGCCGCTCAGGCGAACCGCTTCGCGCCCGCCACGCACAGCACGACCAGCCCGGTCACCGCGACCATCGTCCACGCGACCGCCTCGCCCAGCAGCAGCCCCGCCAGCGTCAGCCCGAAGAAGGGCTGGAGCAGTTGCAGCTGTCCGACGCCGGCGATGCCGCCGAGCGCCAGCCCCCGATACCAGAAGACGAAGCCGACCAGCATGCTGAACACGGAGACGTAGCCGAGCCCGATCCAGGCCGGGGCGCCGATGCCGGTCCATGCCTCCGGCATCGTGGCGAGCGCCGCGACCACCGTCGCGGGCGACGCCAGCACGAGCGCCCAGGAGATGACCTGCCAGCCGCCGAGCCGGCGGGCCAGGGTCGCTCCCTCCGCGTAGCCGAGGCCGCACAGCAGGATCGCCAGCACCATCAGCAGATCGCCGGCGAGCGACGCGCCGCCGCCCTGTGCCAGGGCGAAGCCGGCGACGGCGAGGCTTCCCGCCCCCGCGAACAGCCAGAAGGCCGGCTTCGGCCGCTCCCGGCCGCGAAGCACGCCGAAGGCGGCGGTGGCGAGCGGCAGGAGCCCGATGAAGACGATGGACCGCGCCGAGGTGATGTGCTGAAGCGCCAGGGCGGTCAGCAGCGGAAAGCCGGCGACGACGCCGAGCGCCACGATGGCGAGCGAGCCGAGGTCGCCGCGCGCGGGCCGCGCCTGCCGCAGCGCCGCCAGCAGCGCCGCCGCCAGCGCGGCCGCGATCACCGCCCGCGCCGCCGTCAGGAACAGCGGCGTGAAGCTGCCGACCGCGACGCGCGTCGCCGGCAGCGAGCCGCTGAAGATCACCACGCCCAGCATCCCGCTGCCCCATCCCGCCGTCGCCCGCTGCATGCCCGCTCCCTTTCCGTCCCCGCGCTCCGTTCATCGCGAGCCTAGCGTGGCGAGGGCTGGCGCGGATAGCGACAGTTCCATACACTTCCGCCGAACTGTATTGGGTATGGAAGCAACACAGTGGACGGCAGCCGACGCATGGAAGGCAGGGCGGGGACACGCACCGGCGAGGTGATGGACGCGATCCGCCGCAAGATGGCGAGCCGTGCGCTGTTGCCCGGGGACAAGCTGCCCTCGATCCGCCGCTTCGCCACCGCCATGGGCGTGTCGCCGTCGACCGTGGTGGAGGCCTACGACCGCCTCGCGGCGGAAGGCGTGATCCGCTCGCGGCCGGGCTCCGGCTTCTACGTGTCCGGCGCCCTGCCGCCGCTCGCGGTGGCCGAGGTGGAGCCGCGGCCGGACCGGGCGGTCGACCCGTTCTGGGTGTCGCGGCAGTCGCTCGACGCGGGTGCCGAGACGCTGAAGCCCGGATGCGGCTGGCTGCCGGCCGACTGGATGCCGAACGCCGCCCTGCGCCGCGCGATCCGTCGCCTCGCGCACGCCGACGACGCCGTGCTGGCGGACTATGGAGGCACGCGCGGATCGCCGGCGCTGCGCCGACTCCTCGCGCGCCAGTTCGCCGAGGAGGGGATCGCGGCGGGCGCCGACCAGATCCTCCTGACCGGGTCGGGAACCCAGGCGATCGACCTGATCTGCCGCTTCCTGCTGCGCCCCGGCGACGTGGTGCTGGTCGATGATCCGTGCTACTTCAACTTCCAGGCGCTGCTGCGCGCCCATCAGGCCCGGATCGTCGGCGTTCCCTACACGCGGGCGGGGCCGGACGCGGCCCTCTTCGCCGCGGCGCTGGAGGCGCACCGGCCGCGCCTGTACATCACCAACTCCGCGCTCCACAACCCGACCGGCGCGACGCTCTCGCCGCAGACGGCGCACAGGCTGCTCAAGGCCGCAGCGGCCCACGACGTCACCATCGTCGAGGACGACATCTTCGCCGGTTTCGAGCCGGAGCCATCGCCGCGTCTGGCCGTCCTCGACGGGCTCGCCCAGGTCATCCGGATCGGCAGCTTCTCCAAGACGCTCTCCGCCTCGATCCGCTGCGGCTACATCGCGGCGCGGCCGGACTGGGTGGAGTCGCTGGTCGATCTCCAGGTCGCGACGAGCTTCGGCGGCCCGAGCCCGGTCGCCGCCGATCTCATCCTCGCGGTGTTGAGCGACGGCAGCTACCGCAAGCACCTGGAGGGGCTCCGCCGCCGGCTGGCGCGGGCGCGGCGCGAGGCGGCCGAGCGGCTCGAAGCTCTGGGCCTGCGGCCATGGCTGATGCCGCGCGGCGGCTTCTACCTCTGGTGCGGCCTGCCGGGCGGCCGCGACGCCGCCGAGGTCGCGCGCGCTGCGCTGCGCGGCAACGTGCTGCTCGCCCCCGGCAACGTCTTCAGCGTCTCGCAGACGGCCGCGGACCATCTGCGCTTCAACGTGGCCCAGATGACCGATCCGCGCGTGTACGAGGTGCTGGCCCGTGCGCTGGCCGCGGGCGGGTAGGCTCGTCCGCGACGGAGCCGGCCCCCGCCGCGCGCTCGGCCGGCGGGGTGTCCGATCACCCCCACCGCAGGTCCAGGCACAGCGGCAGGTCGGGGTTGCCGGCGTCCGAGGGTGCCGCCATCCGTCCGTGGCTGTGCCCGTGGTCGAAGAAGCGCGCCCGGCGCCGCGCCTCCGCCTCGAAGGCGTTGACCGGGAAGGTGTCGTAGTTGCGGCCGCCCGGATGCGACACGTGGTAGGTGCAGCCCCCCACCGCGCGCTCCGACCAGCCGTCCACGACGTCGAACACCAGGGGCGCGTGCACCGGGATCGTCGGATGCAGGGCCGAGGCCGGATGCCAGGCGCGGTAGCGCACGCCGGCCACGTGCTCGCCGGGCACGCCGGTCGGGTGCAGCGGCACGCGGCGGCCGTTGCAGGCCACCCAGTGCCGGCTGCCGATCAGGTTCGACACCTTGACCTGCAGGCGCTCCACCGAGGAATCCACGTAACGCACGGTGCCGCCGCCGCCCGGCTCTTCGCCCATGACGTGCCAGGGCTCCAGCGCGGTGCGCAGTTCCAGCGCGAGGCCGTCGCTCTCGACGCTGCCGACCCGCGGGAAGCGGAACTCCAGGTGCGGGGCGAACCAGTCGTCCTGGAAGGCGAAGCCGGCGCGGCGCATGTCGGCCAGCACATCCCGCAGGTCTTCCGCCACGAAGTGCGGCAGCAGGAAGCGGTCGCGCAGCATGTTGCCCCAGCGCACGGTGGGCCGCGTGTACGGCTCGTCCCAGAATCGCGCGATCAGGCCGCGCAGGAGCAGCTGCTGGGCGAGGCTCATGCGCGCGTGCGGCGGCATCTCGAAGGCGCGGAACTCCACGAGGCCGAGGCGCCCGGTCGGGCTGTCGGGGGAGAACAGCTTGTCGATGCAGATCTCGGTGCGGTGGGTGTTGCCGGTGACGTCGATCAGCACGTTGCGCAGCACCCGGTCGACCAGCCAGGGCGGCACCGGCTGGCCGGTCGGGTCGAGCTGCCGCAGCGCGATGTCCAGCTCGTACAGGGAATCGTCGCGCGCCTCGTCGACGCGCGGCGCCTGACTGGTCGGGCCGATGAACAGGCCCGAGAAGGCGTAGGACAGCGCCGGATGGTTCTGCCAGTAGCGGATCAGGCTGGCCAGCAGGTCGGGGCGGCGCAGGAACGGGCTGTCCGGCGGTGTCTCGCCGCCCACCACGATGTGGTTGCCGCCGCCGGTGCCGGTGTGCCGGCCGTCCAGCATGAACTTCTCGGTGCCGAGCCGTGTCTGCCGGGCGTCCTCGTACAGGCCGGTGGTGATGCCCTTGAGCTGGTCCCAGTCCGCCGCAGGGTGGATGTTCACCTCGATCACGCCGGGGTCGGGCGTCACTTTGATGACCTTGATGCGTGGATCGTAGGGGGGCGGATAGCCCTCGATCTGTACCGGCGCAGCCAGCTCGCGCGCCGTGTCCTCGATGGCGGCGACGAGATCGAGGAAGTCGTCGATGCGCTCCACCGGCGGCAGGAAGACGCGCAGCTGGCCGTCGCGCGGCTCGATGCACAGCGCGGTGCGCACGCCTTCGGCCACAAGGCCGCGCGGCCCCGGCCTGGGGTCGAGCGCACCGGCCCGGCGCTGCTCGCGCACCGCGCCGGAGACCGGCTGCGGCGGGCCGTGGCGGTAACGCTGACCGGACTTGTCGGGGTTCGGCAGCGGCGGCAGCTCGCCCATGGGGTCGGCGGGCACGATGTGCGGGTAGTCCGCCGGCGCGATCCACGGCAGCGACGGCAGCGGCAGGCGGAAGCCCATCGGCGAATCGCCGGGCAGCAGGTACATGCGCTCGCGCCGCACCGGCCACGGCCCGGTCACCCAGGCGCGGCCGTCGGCGGCGTTCCAGCGCTGGATCGGCAGCGTGTAGCCGGTGACACTGGTCAGCCCCCTGGAGAAGACGCGGGCCAGCCGCACCCGCTCCTCCGGGTCGTCGAGGCGGGAGTCGAACGGATCGACGTTGGTCGGCAGCGCCTGTTCGCGCAGGATGTAGTGCACCGGATCCTCGTAGCCCGGCACCGCGTAGGCGGGATCGACGCCGAGGCGCCCGGCCAGCGTGCGGGCGAAACGTTCGGCCGCCTCGGCCGTCGGCCTGTAATCCGTCGCCTCGTCGCCGACCAGGGCCGGGTCGCGCCAGACCGGCACGCCGTCCTTGCGCCAGTACAGCGCGAAGGCCCAGCGGGGCAGCGATTCGCCCGGATACCACTTGCCCTGCCCGAAGGTCGGCAGCGCCCCCGGCGCGAAGCGGTCGCGCAGCCGGCCGAGCAGGTCCGCACCCAGACGCCGCTTGTTCGGCCCCATGGCGGCGGTGTTCCACTCCGGATCGTCGACGCTGTCGATGGACACGAAGGTCGGCTCGCCGCCCATGGTCAGGCGCACGTCGCCCGCCTTGAGGCGCTCGTCGATGGCGTGGCCGAGGGCGTCGATGGCGGCCCACTGCTCCTCGGTGTAGGGCTTGGTGACGCGCGGCGCCTCGCGAACGCGGGTGACGTGCATGTCGTGGCCGAAGTCGACCTCGCATTTCTCGACGGCGCCGGAAATAGGCGCGGCGCTCGACGGATCGGGGGAACAGGCGAGCGGGATGTGCCCCTCCCCGGCGAACAGGCCGGAGGTCGGGTCGAGGCCCACCCAGCCCGCGCCGGGCAGGTACACCTCGGCCCAGGCGTGCAGGTCGGTGAAGTCGGCGGCCGGCCCCTCCGGCCCCTCCAGCGGCTTCTGGTCGGGCACCAGCTGGATCAGGTAGCCGGACACGAAGCGCGCAGCCAGCCCCAGGTGGCGCAGCAGCTGCACCAGCAGCCATGCGCTGTCGCGGCATGAGCCGCTGAGCTTCTCCAGCGTCACCTCGCAGGTCTGCACGCCGGGTTCCAGGCGGATGGTGTAGCGGATCGCCTGCTGGAGCTTCTGGTTGAGATCGACCAGGAAGCCGATGGTTGGCGTCGCCGTGCGGTCGACAGTGGCGAGGTAGTCGGCGAACAGCGGCCCGACGTCCGGATCGCGCAGCAGGTAGGGGGCGAGTTCGTGCGCCAGCCCCGGATCGTAGGCGAAGGGGATGTGCTCGGCCTCCGGCTCCAGAAAGAAGTCGAAGGGGTTGATGACCGCCATGTCGGCCACGAGGTCGACGGTGACCGAGAACTCCCATGTCTTCTCGGGAAAGACCAGCCGCGCCAGATAGTTGCCCTGCGGGTCCTGCTGCCAGTTGATGAAGTGCTCCTTGGGAGTCACGTCCAGGGCGTAGGACAGGATCGGCGTGCGCGAGTGGGCCGCCGGACGCAGCCGCACGATCTGCGGCGACAGCGTCACCGGCCGGTCGTACCGGTACACGGTCTTGTGGGTGAGGGCGACGTGGATGGTCATGTCCGGGTCCCGGGTGGCGGAATGGCTGGGCGGGACGCGGGCGTTGCAAATCGCAGGCCGGCCGGGGCGGTGGATGCAGCGGCGTTTCCGGTGGACGGGTGAGCAAAGGCTGTGCAGGGCGCTTAATTCGCGGGCGGAAGGTCGGGCGGATCATTCCACACCCCCACATCCCTGCACCACCCTGACCGATGCCTCATTGGTCGGTAACGGTGACGGTGCCGGTCATGTGCGGATGCAGCGAGCAGAAATAGGCGTAGCGTCCCGGCTCCGTGAAGGTGAAGGAGAAGCGTTCATCGGTATCGAGCACCGGTGATTTCCATGGCCGGTCGTTGCCGGCGATCTTGTGGGGAATGTCGTCGGCGTTCAGCCAGGTCACGGTGGTTCCCTTGGAAACCGTGATGGCCGGCGGGGTGAAGGTGAAGTTGTCGATCCGCACCTGGACCGGCTCGGCGCCGACGGCCGTGAGCGGTAGTACGGGACCGAGAAGAATCGCCAGCGCTGCTCCGGTCAGCCGGGACATCGGGATCATGGCGGCCTCCCTTCAGGAACCGGTGACCAGCGGCGTGTCGATGAGCGCCAAGGGCGCCTTGCCGGCAACATACTCGACCCGGCTGACCCCCAGCATCCGGCGCAACTGGTCCGACGGCACCTTCATCGGCCCCGGCGAAGGCGCCGTGCCGGGGGCGGGCTGCGGAAACGCGGTGGACATGGCGGTGTGGAAGGCAATGTTGCCCTCGACCTTCTGCATCACTTGGTGAATATGGCCGTTGAGCACCGTGACGGATCCGAACCGCCTGAGCGCGGCCAGTGCACGCGCCGAATCCGCCGTGCCCCAGCCCCACTCGGGATAGACCGACCAAAGCGGAATGTGCGCCAGCACGACGATGGGCGTGCTCGCCCCGCGCCCTGCCAGATCGCTCTCCACCCAGGCGAGCTGCTCCTCGCCGAGGTTGCCAAGGCCGCCAGCCTTGAGATTCATGACGTTGACCAGCGCCAGGAAATGCACACCGCCCTCGTCGAAGCTGTACCAGCCGGTTCCGTGCGATTCTCTGGCGTACCGCTCGCGGAAGGCGGCGCCGGTCTCGTCCAGCACGTCGTGCTCGCCGGGGACCACGTGAATGGAACCCGCCTTCATGCTCCCGAGGATCTGGTCGGCGGCGTCGAACTCCGCCGGCTTCGACAGGTGCGTGACGTCGCCGGTGTGGACGACGAAGCCGGGACGCGCGGGCAGGGCATTGACCCCATCGACCGCGGCGCGCAACGTGGCGCCCACGTCGGGGTTGGCCTCCTTGTTGAAGCCGATGTGACTGTCGCTGATCTGAACGAAGGTGAAGCCGGCCGTCGGGGCGGCGAGGGCTTCGCCGATCAGGCCGACGGAGCGCGGCACGCCGCCGTCGACCGTCCACAGTACCCCGGTGCCCACCCAGGCCATGCACTTCAGCAGGGTGCGGCGTTCAACAACGTACGTCTTGCTGTTCCCGGACATCGCGGGTCCTCCCGGTATGGGGCGATGTCCGGTCCTACCGGGCGCGGCCCGGGGATATTCCCGGATGCTTCCTATGATGCAGGCCGGGCACCGCATTATCATGCTGGAATAAGCGGGGGTGGCTTCCGGTAGGTCTTGCCGTGGGCGTCATGCCATCACGCTTCCCGAGGGGCCGCCCATGCCGAACCGCAGCCCGGCGACGCGCTTCGAAGAGACCGTCCTGCCGCACCTCGACGCCGCCTACAACCTGGCGCGCTGGCTGACCCGCAACCACGACGACGCGCAGGACGTGATGCAGGACGCCGTTCTGCGCGCCTACCGGTTCTTTGGCGGTTGCCGTCCCGGCGACGCGCGGCCGTGGCTGCTGCGCATCGTGCGCAACGCGGCGTACGACTGGTTGCGTGCCAACCGCCCGGCAGAGGTGCGCGGCTTCGCCGATGTCGCCCCCGATGACAGCGACGGCACCTCGTACACGGAAGACGTCTTTCACGAGGCCGCGGACGATCCGGAAGCCGCAACGCTGAGAGCCGCGGACCGGCAGCTCCTCAACCGGCTGATCGCCGACTTGCCGGCCGAGTATCGCGAAGCCGTCGTCCTGCGTGAGTTGGAGGATCTGTCCTACCGCGAGATCGCGGACGTGACGGGCGTACCGGTGGGAACCGTCATGTCCCGGCTGTCGCGGGCCCGGCACCGACTGCAGGACGGCTGGAACACGGTGAGCAAGAAGGAGGTGGGCCGTGGAGCATGAGGACGTTCGCCATCTGATGGACGCCAGCATCGATGGTGAGCTGGACCTGTCCACGCAACTCGCCGTGGACACCCACCTCGCCGGCTGTGCCCCCTGCCGTGCCGTCTACGCTGAGCGGAAGGCGCTCGTTGACCGGACCCGTATCGGAATGGAGCGCTTTGCCGTGCCGGATGAGCTGCGTGCACGCCTGCGCGCCGCGTTGCCCGGTGCGCCGGTCTGTCCCCGGCGCCATTGGACAGCGGTGTGGACATGGCCCTGGCTGGCCGGGGGGTTGTCGCTCGCGTCGGCGGCACTGGCGGCGGGCCTGACGTTGTTCCTCGTCGTGCCCATGTCTCAAGACACCCTGCCGCAGGAACTCGTCGCCGCCCAGGTGCGCTCCCTGATGGCCGATCACCTGGCCGACGTGGCGTCCTCGGACCAGCACACCGTGAAGCCATGGTTCAACGGTCGGATCGACATTTCGCCGCCGGTGCCCGACTTGGAGGCGGAGGGCTTCCCCTTGATCGGCGGGCGCCTGGATTACATCGCCGGACGGCCCGCGGCGGCGCTGGTCTACGGACGCCGGCGTCACGTCATCAATGTGTTCGTCTGGGCCGATCCCGGGGCTCCGTCCAACGTCCCTGATCTGCTGGAGCGGCACGGGTACAGTCTGCTGCGCTGGAGCCTGCCCGGCCTCACCCTCTGGGCCGTATCCGATCTCAATCACGGCGAGTTGGCGGAGTTCCAGCGGCTCTGGGTGCAGGCCGCTGCGCGGTAGAGAGTGCTGCCAGCTCTGAACGGCCGATCATGGAAGCATTCAAGCTCCGGCCGTATGATCCGGGAAGGAGCACCGAACATGGCCTTCGGCGCTCCTCACCGCCTAGCCGAGTCGCTCCGAGGTTTGGGTCGCGACCTCACGCAGCGTCCACCACCCGACCGTCGCGCAGGGCGATCCTGCGATCGAAATGATCGAAGATCTTCTCGTCATGGGTGACGACGAGGATCGCCGCCTGCTGTTCCACCGCCACCTTGCGCAGAAGGTCCATCACGATGCCGGCGCGCTCGGAGTCCAGCGCCGCCGTCGGCTCGTCGGCCAGGATGATGCGCGGCCGGTTGGCGAGCGCTCGCGCGATGGCGACGCGCTGGGCCTCCCCGCCCGACAGCCGGGCCGGAAGCACGGCGAAACGATGACCGACCTGCAGGTAATCCAGCAGTTCGCGCGCGCGCCCCTGCGCCGCCGATCGGGAGTAGCCGGCGAGGTCGAGCACCACGGCCACGTTTTCCGACGCCGTCAGGAACGGCAGCAGGTTGTGGAACTGGAAGATGAAGCCGATCTTCTCCAACCGCAAGCGGCGCAGGTCAGCGCGCAGCCAGCGGTCGTCGAAGACGGTCTCTCCATCCAGCACCACGCGGCCGCGCGTCGGCTCGACGATGCAGCCAATCAGGTTCAACAGCGTCGTCTTGCCCGAGCCGCTGGGGCCGAGCAACCCGACCACCTCACCCGCGTGGACCCGCAGATCGGTGTCTTGGAGCGCGTGCACGGCGGCCTCGCCGCTGCCGTACGTCTTCGCGACACCCTGAAGTTCGACGAGCGGCGCACCCATGTCCTCACCCTCCGAGCGCTGTGGCGGGATCGACCTTGAGCGCCAGGCGGACACCCAGACCGCTGGCCACGATGCAGATCACCAGCACCGCGAAAGCCAGCATCAGCCCGTCCTCCGGCAGGAGCACCACGCGGCGCGGGAAGTGGTCCTTGACCAGAGCGATGAGCATGGCTCCGGTCGCCCAGCCGATCACACCCATGGCGATCGCCTGCTGGACGATCAGGCCGACGATCGTTCGGTCCGGTGCGCCGATCAGCTTCAGCGTGGCGATCTCCTTCACCTTGTCCATGGTCAACGTGTAGAGGATCAGCGCGATGATCACCGCCGAGACAACCAGCAGGATGGCGGTGAACAGGCCGATCTGCCGGCGCGCCTTCTCCACCACCGACTGGAGCAGCAGCGCTTCCTGCTGGTCCTGGCTCAACGCCGTCAGGTGCTTCCAACGGGTCGCCACTTCGGCCACGTCCGCCGGACGCACGCCGGGCCGTACGCGGGCGACAATGGCGTTGACGATGGCGGTGCCGGCCGGCCTGGCGCCGCGCGCCAGTTCGCGCCGTGCCGCCGGCGGGTCCAGCTCGAACTGCAGGCGCTGGCTGTCCTGGAGGGTGAGATAGGCCACCGGATCACCCCCGGAGGCCACCACTCCGTCCGTCAGTCCCACCACTGTGTAGTCGGAGCGTCCCAACCGTACCAGTTCGCCCAGCTCCAGGCCGGTGCGGTGATCGGCGACCATCTCGTAATGTCCACGGGTGATCGGCCGGCCGGCAGCGACCCGCGCCGGTCCGCCCGGGCGCCCCAGTTCGTAGCCGACGACATAGAGACGCAGCGTGCGACCGCGGTGCACGGTTTCAGCCGATTGGAAGGTGAGCCCGCCGGCATCGGCCACCCCCGCGAGCCGGGCCACCGCATCGCGTTCATCGCCCGGGATGCGCGAAGCCTCGGCGAACGGGCCGCGCGTTCCGGCTTCGACCACCCACAGATCGGCGCCTGGAGCGCGGACCAGGGTCAGTGCCTCGTCCACCAGTCCCCGATAGATGCCGATCATGGACAGGACCACGGCGAGAAGCAGGCTGAGGCCCAGGCAGGTCAGCAGGAAGCGTCCAAGGTTGTGCCGGACATCGCGGAGGGCGAGGTTCATGGCTCGGCTCCCGCGGTTTCGGCCGACCGGCCCTCGCGAAGCCCTGCGATGGGCACGGTCACCGCCCGCGCGTTGTCCGGAAGTCCGTCCACGACCTCCAACCGCCCGTCCAGCGTTCGCCGGCCGAAGCCGAGAGTGCGGCGGGCGAGGCGACCGTCCTCCACCGTCCACACGGTGCCACGCCGGCCGTCGAAGCGGTCGACCGCCGTCTGCGGCACCAGGATGGTGCTCGGCAGACGATCCACCGCGATCGTCGCCTCCACCTGCTCGGCCAGGAAGACGCGTGGCGGGCAGGCCTCGCACTTCAGGTAGACCTTGCGCTCCTCCGTGATGCGGTCGCTCTCCAACTCGATGCGCGCCACGCGCGCCCGGAAGGTCTGCGCTGGCAAGGAGCGCAGGCGGACCTCTGCGGGTTGCCCCTCCATCAGGCCTCCGGCCGATGCCTCGTCCACATGCACCAGAGCCCAGATGCTGTCGGGTGCGACGAGCGTGAACAGCGGTTCGCCGGGATTCACCGCGGCGCCGAGTTCCTTGTGGCGGGCCACAACCAGCGCGTCGAAAGGGGCCGTGAGCGTGTAGCGGTCCAGGCGCGCCACCTCATAGCGCAGGCGCGCCTCGGCATCGGCCAGCGCCGCCTCGGTGACGGCGAGATCGGACTGCGCGACGACCAACTCGGCTTCCGCGACCTTCAGATCGGCCGCGCTGTCCTGGGCGGTCTCCACGGACACGCTGCCTTTGGTGAGCAGCGCCTGTCGGCGCTCATTCGTCTGCCGGCGCTTCTCCAGCAGTGCGCGGGCCCTGGTGACGGCCGCCACCGCCTTCTCGCGCGCGGCACGGGCTTGTCCGACCGCCGCCTTCGCCTCGGCGACGCGCGCCTCCTGCTGACGGGTGTCGAGGCGGGCGAGCACGGTGCCCGCCGGAACCCGGTCTCCATGGTCGGCGAACAGCTCGGTGAGCGTGCCCGCCATCTCGAGTCCGACTGCGGAGCGCACGCGGGCCTCCACCGTGCCGATCCCGTAGACCTCGATCGGAACATCCTGCTCGGGAACGGCCACCGAAACCGTGATGGAGCTGAACCGCATGGCATAGAGGCCGCCACCGACCAGAGCCGCGGCGAACGAGACAAGCAGGATGGTCCGCACAAGCCTCCTCATGACCGATTTCCTCCGCCAGCCGCCAATCCGCACAGGCCCAGGGCGAGCAGGCGTTCACCCTCCCGGCACAGATCGAAGCTGCGCCCGGAGAGCGACCAGCGGACGATCACCCCCTGCATGATGGCGATGATCATGAACGCCGCCTCGCGCGCATCCAGTTCGGTCCGGAACGCTCCCCGGGCGCGACCCTCATCGATGATGCCGGCGAGGAGATCAGCGAAACGGCTCATCAAACCCAGAAAGGCGCTGCGCAACACTGCGTTGTCGGTATGCAACTCCCTCGAGAACAGGATGGCGGGGATCGCCGGCGTCTCCTGCACCAGCCGCAGCTGACCGCGGACCAGATGCGTCACACGCTCGCGAGCGCCGCCGCCGCTGGCGAGGACCTCGGCCCAACGTCTTTCCATCCGCCCGGTGATGCTGGTGGCGACGGCGTCCCAGAGATCCTGCTTCTTTGGGAAGTGGCGGAAGATGGCGGCTTGGGTGATGCCGATCGCCTCCGCCACCGCGCCGGTGGTCAGCCGATCCGGGCCAGCCTGATCGGCGAGGGCGAGCGCCGTCTCAACGATCTGGTCGCGGCGCTCATCGGCCGGCTTGCGTATCCGTGTGGCCATCACGCTCAACAGAGTCTCAGTTAGTGACTGAGAACTAACTAATGGACCGAATTGCCGACCGCAAGAGGGATCGCGGTGACGTATTGCCGCACGATGGGCACCGGCACGGATGCGTGAAGTGGCAAGCGAACCGGGCGGCGGCCGGCATCGACCTCCGGGAACGCGTCTCAGAACGCCGCAGTGGCGCTTGCGGGACGAACAGTGGTGCCCCTAGAATGCTGGACGGACGACTGGTGGTGACAGCCACAGCCCTGCCAGACCGCGCCCCCGCCGCAACGTCCCTGTTCAGCTTAACGTCGCATCACGTCCAGCACGGGCCGGAACGGCCCTGCTGCCCACCGCTTCTGAAAGCCGAGCGGACCCCGCCGTAATCTCCAACGGGCCGAGCTTCCCATCCGACACGGAGTGCTTCGATATGAAAGCCATGCAATGCACGGCCTATGGCGATCCCCCTGAACTGCGGGTCGGCGAGATCGGCGACCCGGTGCCTGGTCCGGGAGAGGTGCTGATCGCGGTGGAAGCCGTCGGGCTCGGCTATTTCGACGCCGTGCTGGTGAGCGGCAAGTACCAGGAGAAGCCACCGCTTCCCTTCGTTCCCGGCCGGGAGCACGCCGGGCGCGTGGTCGGGTTGGGTGATGGGGTCGATCCTGCCCTGCTCGGCGCGCGGGTGGCGGCGATTGCCTTTCAGGGCGCCTTGGCCGAGAGGTCCGTGGCGCACGCCGCCCATTGCCTGATCCTGCCGCCGGGCATGGACGCTGTGACGGCCGGTTCCCTGCTGTCGGCCTATGCGACCAGCCTCTACGCGCTGGAGACCTGCGGCGCCCTGCGGGCCGGGGAGACGGTTCTGGTGCTCGGTGGTGCCGGAACCGTGGGGGCCGCGGCGATCGACGTGGCGAAGGCCCTCGGCGGCCGCGTCGTGGCGGCCGCGTCCTCGGACGAGAAGCGCGCGTATTGCCGCCGGCGCGGGGCCGACATGGTCATCGACTACACCCAGCCGGCGTGGCGGGACGCCTTGAGAGAACTCGTCGGCGGCGTCGACGTGATCGTCGACACGGTCGGCGGGCCGGTCTCCGAACCGGCGTTCCGCAGCATCAATCCCGGCGGCCGGCACCTCGTCGTCGGGTTTGCGTCCGGCGAGATCCCCCGCATGCCGCTCAATCTTGCCCTGCTGAAGCGGGGCAGCATCGTCGGCGTCGACTGGGGCGGGTTCATGCAAAAGGACCACGCCGGCAACCGCGCCCTGATGGGACGGCTGCGCGATCTCCTGTGCGCGGCCCGCCTGCATCCAGAGCCGACGTCGGTGCACCAGCTCGACGAGGTCGGGCTCGTGCTGCGCAGCCTGGTCGAGCGGCGCAGCATCGGAAAGCCGGTCATCGACATGCGGGCATAAGGGCGCCGCGCCACCGGTTGATGGATCGCAGCTGGAAACGGGGATGGGGATCCCGTTTCCAGCTGCGATCCCCCGACCGGCCGGAACCGGTCAGATCGGGTCCCAGGAGAACACGTTGGTCGAGCGTTCGAGCGGCGAGAAGGACGACGACATCGCACCGGGCAGCAGGTCGGCGATGGTCTCGGGGGTCCATCCGTCGCTGCGGTGAATGGAGCGGACCGGCCGGGGCTGGCTCATCAGGAAGATTTCGTTGTTGCGCACGGTGAAGATCTGTCCCGAAACGTCCCGCGCGCGGTCGGAACCAAGGAAGACCACCAGGGGCGCGATCTTGTCCGGCGTCATCTGCTGGAGCTTGGCGACGCGCGCCTTGTCCGCCTCCGTCTCGGTCGGGATCGAGCTGATCATCCGGCTCCAGGCGAAGGGCGCGATGCAGTTGGCCCGCACGTTGAAGCGCTGCATGTCCATGGCGATCGACCGCGCCAGCCCGACCAAGCCCATCTTGGCGGCCATGTAGTTCGCTTGGCCGTAGTTGCCGATCAGCCCGGCCGTCGAGGTCATGAAGACGAAGGAGCCCGTCTCCTGCGCGCGCATGACCGGCGCCGCGGCGCGGGAGACGTTAAAGCTGCCGTTGAGGTGGACGTCGAGGACGGCGCGCCACTCCTCCGGCTGCAGCTTGTGGAAGATGGCGTCGCGCAGGATGCCCGCGTTGTTGACGACCAGATCGACGCGGCCGAAGCGGTCCATCGCCGTCTCCACCAGCCGCGAGGCCCCTTCCCAGGTGACGATGGAGTCGGTGTTGGCGACGGCCGCGCCGCCGCGCTCCTCGATGGCGCGCACCACCTCGTCGGCGATGGTGGCGTTCTCGCGCTCACCGGTCAGCGACACGCCGATGTCGTTGACCACAACGCTGGCGCCGCTCGCCGCCAGCCCCTCCGCGATCGCCCGGCCGATCCCCTGGCCGGCGCCGGTGACGATCGCGACCTTTCCTTCCAGCAATGCCATGTCTTATGTCCTTGAATGGGGCGCCTAGGCGGCTTCCATGAGGCGGCCCGAAGGGGCGCCCAGCAGCGTCGTGCGGTACATCACCCGCCGCTCGGATTCGCCGTAGTCGGCCAGCGCGATGTGGATGGCGCAGCGGTTGTCCCACATGAGCAGGTCGCCGGGCTGCCAGCTGTGGCGGTAGGTGTTCTCCGGCGCCACCGAATGCTCGTACAGGAAGCGCAGGATCGGCGCGCTCTCCTCCTCGCTCATGCCCTCCAGCGCCAGCGTGGTCATCTCGGCGACGTAGAGGGCTTGGCGGCCGGTCTCGTCGTGCACGCGCGCCACCGGCTGCAGCACCGGCGGGTTGCGGCGGCGGATCTCCGCCAGTTCCTCCGGCCCGCGGCGCATCCGCGTCTCGCGGGCGGCGGTCATGTCGTGCAGCGCCCAGCGGTCCTCCAGCATGCTGCGGAAGGCGGGGGAGAGCGTCTCCCAGCTCCGGTACATGTTGGCGAACATGGTGTCGCCCCCGGCCGGCGGCGCTTCCTGGCAGTAGAGCAGCGAGCCCATGGCCGGCTGCGTCGTCGTCGACAGGTCGGAATGCCACTGGCGACCGACGATCAGGCGCTTGCCGGTGTTCTCGAAGTTGGTGACGAGCAGGATCTCCGCGTGCTCCGGGTGGCGGAACTTCGGGATGGTGTCGTGGGTGTCGAGCGCGCCGAAGCGGCGGCTGAAGGCGATGTGCTGCTCGTGGGTCAGGTCCTGGCCGCGGAAGACCAGCACGAGGTGTTCCAGCCAGGCGGCGCGCAGCGCGCGGATGGTGTCGTCCAACAGGTCGCGGCGGAGGTCGAGGCCGATCACCTCGGCGCCGAGCGCGCTCGCGCGCTTCTTGATGGTGAAGTCCGTCATGGTGGCGCCTCCCTTACACGCCGGTGATCTTGGTTTGATCGGCCCAGAACAGCAGACGTCGCTGGATGCGGTGCATGATGACGTGCAGCGCGATGCCCATGGCCGACAGGCACACCAGCGCGCCGAAGACGCCCGGCGTGTCGAGGTTGAAGTTCATTTGCAGGATCAGGTTGCCGAGCCCCTTGTTGGAGCCGACGAACTCGCCGACGATGGCGCCGAGGATGCTGAAGATGATCGCGACCTGGAGGCCGGCGAAGATCATCGGCAGCGCGCTCGGCAGGCGCACCATCCAGAAGATCTGCCAGCGCGAGGCCCGCAGCGAGCGCATCAGCTCGATGCGCTGCACGTCGGTGGAGCGCAGTCCGGCGATCACGTTCACCAGGATCGGGAAGAACGAGATGATCGCCGCGACGATGATCTTTGAGGTGATGCCGAAGCCGAACCACATGATGAACAGCGGCGCGATGGCCACCTTCGGCGTGGTCTGGATAGCGATCAGATAGGGATACAGCGTCTTCTCGACGATGCGGAACTGGGCGATGACGCTGCCGACGGTGATCCCGGCCACCGCCGCGGCCAGGAAGCCGAGCAGCGCCTCGGACAGCGTGTACAGCCCATGCTCGATGTAGACGCCGCTGCCCAGCCGCTCGACCAGCGCCCAGCCGATGTCGGAGGGGGCCGGGAAGATGTAGACCGGCACGTCGAAGCCGCGGATGACCGCCTGCCACGCTGTCGTGGCGATGACGAACAGCAGCGGCACCAGCAGCCATTCCGGCCGTTCCCGCAGGAAGCGCCGGAAACGGCTGCGCGGCTTCGACGGGGCGATGTAGGCCATGGTCTGCGTCGTCATTCGATTCCTCCCCGGGCGTTGAACTGCGCGCGGATGCGGCGCGTCACCTGGCCGAAACGGTCGCTGCCCATGCTGTCGAGGTCGCGGTCCTCGGACAGGTCGACCTCCACCAGATCGGCGATGCGTCCCGGACGCGGCGACAGCACCAGCACGCGGCTGCCGAGGAAGACCGCCTCCGGGATCGAATGGGTGACGAACACGATGGTCTTGCCGGACTCCCGCCAGATGCGGCGCAGTTCCTGGTTCATGGTCTCGCGGGTCATGGCGTCGAGCGCGCCGAACGGCTCGTCCATCAGCAGGATGCTCGGCTCGTGCAGCAGGGCGCGGGCGATCGCCACGCGCTGCTGCATGCCGCCGGACAGCTCCGACGGGTACTTGTCCTTGAAGGCGCCCAGCCCGACCATGTCGAGCAGCGATTCCGCCCGCTTGCGGCTGGTGGCCTGGTCGAGGCCGAGCACCGCCGCCGGCAGCATGACGTTGGCCAGCGTGGTCTTCCAGGGCAGCAGCACGGGGCTCTGGAACACCATGCCGATGTCCGGCTGCGGCCCGACGATGGAGGTGTCGCGCACCCGGATGTCGCCGGCGGAACGGTCGATCAGCCCGGCCAGCATGCGCAGCAGGGTGGATTTCCCGCAGCCCGACGGACCGACGATGGTGATGAACTCCCCCTCGGCGACGTCCAGCGAGATGGGGCCCAGCGCCTGGATGCGCTCGCCGTCGCGGGTCTCGTAGATCTTCTCCAGCCCGTCGATGCGGATGGCCGAGCGGCGTGCGGCGGGCTCCATGGCGACCGCCTGCATTCTAACGCTTTGCATGGTCTGTTCCCTCCGCCTCCAGGAGCGCGCGGGCGTAGCTCAGCCCGCCGCCCACGGCGACGATGTCCTGCAGAAAGGGGGCGAGCGGCTCCACGTCGAAGCGGCGCCCGGTGGTCTGGTTGCGGATGACGCCGGCGGCGAAGTCGACCTGCAGCGCGTCGCCGTCGCCGAGGGCGGCGATCACCTCCGGCCCGGCCACCAGCAGCGGGATGCCGACGAACACGGCGAGGCGGAACGGCCCGCGCGAGATCGTCTCGCAGATCAGCCCGACGCCCATCTCCTTCATCGCCAGGAACGGGTGGCTGTGGTGGCTGCCGTTGGCGAAGTTCCGCCCGGTGACCAGCACGTCGCCGGCCCTGGCCTCGGCGGACAGCTCCGGCCGGACCTCGGCCAGCAGGTGGCGGCGCAGGACGGCCGGGTCGTATTCGAAGACGTGCTGCGGCGGGATGAGCTGGTCGCTGGCGAGATCGTCGCCGAAACGCCAGCAGCGGCCCGAGAAGACCTCGGTCATTGCGCTGCCTCCTCCATGGGGGCCGGTGTGCGGGCGGGCAGGTAGTCGCGCGGGTCGGCGATGCGGCCGGCGATGGCCGACGCGGCGACGGTGAGCGCGCTGCCCAGGAAGATCTGCGCCTCCCGGCTGCCCATGCGGCCGGGGTCGTTGCGCGTGCTCGTGCTGATCCGCGCCTCGCCGGCGGCCAATTGCGCCAGCCCGCCGAAACATGGGCCGCAGGTCGGCGGCGACACCATAGCGCCCGCCGCCGACAACCGGGCCAGCACGCCGTTCTCCATGGCCTGCTGGTAGACGCGCCGGGTCGCCGGGATGACCAGCATCTGCACGTCAGGGTGCACCGTGCGCCCCTCCAGCAAGTCAGCGGCGGCGGTGAGTTCGGCCAGCGAGCCCGAGGCGCAGGAGCCGATGTAGGCGTGCTGGATGCGGGTGTCGGCCAGCTCGGCGACCGGCCGGACGTGCGTCGGCGACGGCGGGATCGACACCTGCGGCGACAGCGTCGCGGCGTCCAGCGTGATCACGGCGGCGTAGCGGCAGCCGGGATCGGCGCGCACCGGCCGGGCGTCGGCCACTCCGCGTTCGGCGAGGAAGGCGACGCAGCGCTCGTCCACCTCGGCCACCGCCGACTTGGCGCCCATGTCGATGCACAGGCCGCACAGCGTCATGCGCTCGGGAACCGACAGGGCGGCGACCGCCTCGCCGCCGAACTCGATGACGCGGTAGTTGGCGAGATCGGCGTCCACCCGCGCCATGGTGGCCAGCACGAGGTCGCGGGCGGTGACACCGGGCGGGCACTGGCCGCCGATCTCCACCCGCACCGTCTCCGGCACCTTCACCCAGATCCGGCCGATCGCCAGGATCATGGTGAGCTCGATGCTGAACGGCACGCCGAGCGCGCCGACGCCGCCCAGCGACGGCGTGTGCGTGTCGGCCGCGGCGACGAAGTCCAGGGGCCGCACGAGGCCGCGCTCGACCACCAGCGGGTGGGTGATGCCCTCGCCGTCGAACAGGTGGCCGACCCCGGTCTCGCGGGCGAGCTGTCGGGTGCGGCGGTTGCGTTCGGCGCCCTCCTTGGAATGGACGGGCACCTCGTGGTCGATGGCGACCACCACCCGCTCCGGCCGGGCGAAGCGGTCGATGCCGTTCTGGCGCAGCCGGTTCACGTAGGCGGGGAAGGACACTTCCGGGGTGGTGACGAGGTCGGGCGTGACCCAGACGATCTCGCCCGGCTCGACCCGGTCGCGGCCGCTGGCGCGCGCCAGGATCTTTTCGGCCAAGGTAAGGGCCATGACGTCATGCCTCCTGGGAGAGGGAGCGCTCGAACGCGGCCAGCCCGTCCACGCCGAGCAGCGCGTTGAGCGCGCTGAACGGGGTCATGGACGGCAGCGCGTGCGCGGTGGTGCCGGTCTCCAGAAGCTCCCGCAGCAGGGCGCTCTGGGCGGCGGCGGAGATCTGGATGAGGGAGAGGGCGTAGATGGCCATGGCGTACCCCAGCTCGCCGAGCTGCCCCAGGGAGAAGATCGGACGGATGGTCTCGGCGGTCAGGTAGATCACCGGCACCGACACCGCCCCGGTGATCGCGGCCAGTTCCGCCGGCGTGGACAGGGACGGCACCATCACGGCGTCCGCCCCGGCCGCCTCCATGGCCTTCACCCGGCGCACGCACTCGTCGAGACCGTGCAGGGTCATGGCGTCGGTGCGCCCGATGATCAGGAAGTCCTCGTTGCGCCGGGCCTTGCGCGCCGCGGCGAGGCGCAGCGCCATCTCCTCCGGCGGGACCAGCGCCTTGCCCGGCATGGCGCCGCAGCGCTTGGGCATGATCTGGTCCTCAAGATGGATGGCGGCCACGCCGGCCCGCTCGAAGGCGCGAACGCACTCGGCGATGTTGGCAGGCCCGCCGTAGCCGGTGTCGGCGTCGGCGATGACCGGCAGGTCGCTGGCCTCAACAATCTGGGCGGCCCGGGCGACCATCTCGGTCATCGTCAGGATGCCGACATCCGCCTTGCCGTGGCTGGCCGCCACCGCGAAGCCGGACATGTAGACGGCGGGGTAGCCGGCCTCGGCGATCAGCTTGGCGCCGAAGGCATCATGGCACCCCGGCACGGGCGTGGTGCCGCCGCGGGTCAACAGGTCGCGCACGACCGCTCCGGGATGCGTCATGATGCATCTCCTCAGGCAGGGTAGGGGGGAAGCCGATGCCGGCCGTTCAGTTCATCGCCTTGGCGGCCTGGACGGCGGCCTGCTGGTCGAAGGCGTTGACCGCGTCGATGAACTGGTTGGTGTAGAGGTCGGCCGGGTTGACGTCGCCCTTCAGCTCGCCGGTCGCCTTCATGAACGCGACCATGTCGGAGACCGACTGCGGCGGGAACTCGCCCCACTTCTCGCCCTTGTCGAGTTCGAGGAACTCCGCGCGCACCTTGAGGACGTGCAGCCCCTGGCGGAAGGCCTCGTCGTCGGCCACGCCGGTGGGCTTGGTGGCCGGGTAGACCTTCCAGTGCGTCTTGACCGCGCCCACGGGATTCTCCAGCGCCATCACCGTGCCCTTGGCGACGCAGCGCAGCACCTTGGTGATCACCTCCGGGTGCGACTTGATGTAGTCGTCGCGCACGAAGTAGGAGCTGCCGAACGTCAGCTTCTCGGCGTAGGGCGAGGTGAAGCGCCGCAGCTCCAGGCCCATGTTCTCGGCGGTGGCGATCTGCGAATCCCAGGTGCCCCAGACGTCCACGCGGCCGGACTTCAGCGCCGCGACGGCCTGCGCGCCGACGCCGGTCTCGACGATGGTGATGTCCTTCTGCGGGTCCATGCCCGCCTCGGCGACCATGCCCTTGATGATGGCGACGAGCTGCGCGCCGTAGGAGACGACGCCCATGGTCTTGCCCTTGAAGTCGGCGATCGACTTGATCGGGCTGGAGGCCAGGACCACCGGAAACTGGAAGTTCTTGCGCATGTTCATGTAGACGGCCTTGAGCGGCGCGCCCTGCGAGCGGGCGATCACCGCGCGGCCCGGCCCCATCAGCACGAACTGCGCCTGGCCGGAGAGCACCGCCTGCGTCGCGGCCGAGGAGTTCGTCGGCTGGATCGTCACGTCCAGCCCCTCGTTCTCCCAGCACTTGCTGGCGATGGGAACCGAGGTGTTGTTGGCCTGCGAGGTGTCCAGCACGTTGGTGCCGATGGCGATGGTCACCGCCTGACGCTCCGCGGCCGACGCGGAGCCCGCCGACGCGGCGAGAGCGCACAGGCCGGCGGCGAACGCCGTGCCGACCGTCAATGCCGATTTCATGTGTGTCCCTCCCATTGGGTTGATGCGTGGTGCGGAGCGCCGCCTTCTCGTGGGCGGCTGGACCGCACGGTCAGACCGGGCCGAGCGCCGCGACCGGCGCCAGTTCGCTCCTGGCGGGCTTGCGACGTTCGGTGTTCGGCGCGCCGTAATGCGCCGAGATGTCGTCGGCCGCCGCCACGACGGCGGCGCGCATGGAATCGTGCTGGCTCAGGAAGCGCTGGGTGACGGCGCTGAGGTTCAGGCCGGCGATCACCTCGCCGTCGCGCCCGAAGATCGGCGCCGACACGCCCGACGCTCCGACCTCCCGCGTGTCGATGGATTCCGCGAAGCCGCGGGCGCGGATTGCGGCGAGGTCGGCGCGCAGCGCCTCCGGCGTGGTCAGCGTGTTCTCGGTGAAACGTTCGAGCCGCGTCGCCCCGAGATACGCCTCGATCCGCTCCGGCGGCAGGAAGGCGAGCTGCACGCGCCCGATGGACGTGCAGTAGGCCGGGCGCAGCGGGCGGTCGTCGGTGTCGTAGCGCACCTCCTTCGGGCTGACGACCTTGTGCAGGACGCGGACCTGCAGATCGGCGCTCAGCGTGCCGAGGAAGCAGGTCTCGCCCGTCCGCTCGACCAGCGCCGCCATCACCGGGCGGGCGACGTGGAGCAGGCGGGCATGGAGACCGCCGACCCAGCCCGAAGCGTGCTGGAACAGCGGGTGCAGCCGGTAGCGCCCGTCCGGGCCGCGGGCGGCGTAGCAGCGCGCGTCCAGCGTCTTCATCAGCATCGTCGCGCTGCTCTTCGGGATCCCCAGCCGGTCGGCGATGTCGGTCAGCCGCAGACCGCGATCCTGCTCCAGCGAGAGCATTTCGAGCACGTCCAGAACCCGTTCCGCCGACTTGACCACCGCTGCCTCGCTGTTCATATATGTGAACGCTGATCATCAGCTCGTACAGCGAATGTGTACGCGGCAACCGCGGCCGTCAACGGTATTTTCTAAGTACAAGAACGAATTTTCGTTCACGAAAGCAGCCACGCACGATAAATGCCCATGACTCCGCCACACAAAGTGGCGGAGCGCATGAGTTGTTAACAATAATTCTGTCAGCGTCCGGAAAAGACCGGCGATCTTCGTTCCATGAAGGCGTTTCTTCCCTCGACGAAATCTTCCGTGCTGAAGAGAAGTGTTTGATGGTCGAGTTCGGCGTCGAGAATTTGGTCGAGCGCGGCCGGCCCGCGCGCGAGGACGGCCTTGGTCGCCGCCACCGCGAGCGGCGGCGCCTCGGCCAACCCGCGCGCCAGGATGCATGCTTCCTCGACCAGGGCTTCGGGAGCCACGCAGCGGTCCACGAGGCACAAGCCGAGCGCCGCGTCGGCGTCGAGCATTGCCGACGTGAACAGCAGGCGCCGGGTCTGCGCGACGCCGATCCGTTGCGGCAGCGACCACAGCAGGCCCATGTCGCCCATCAACCCGACCTTGCCGAAGACCGCTCCGAAGCGTGCCGCCGGCGACGCCAGCACCACGTCGCAGGCGGCGGCCAGCGACAGCCCGGCCCCGAAGGCGTGGCCGTTGACCGCGGCGATCACCGGCTTCGGCCCGGCGACGATCAGGCGGAGCAGGTCGTGCGAGCGGGCGAGGCGCCGGCGGATCGCCATGGGGTCGTGATCCGGCAGACTGTTCAGGTCGCCCCCGGCGCAGAAGGCGCTGCCCGCGCCGGTGAGCACGATGGCCCGGCACGCCGGCGACGCCACGAGGCCGGACAGCGCCTCCATCAGGGCGTCGCGCAGGCTCGGCGTCAGGGCGTTGCGGGTGGCCGGTTCGTTCAGCGTGACGATGGCGACGGCGTCCGCCGTCTCGACGAGGACGGAGGGGACGCTCATGGCGCCACCACCAGCCGTTTGGCCTTGTGCTGCGCGCGCGGCAGCGTGCCGGGGGGCAACGTCTCGACTACGGCGCGCACGCGCAGACGGTCCTTCACGGCCGCCGCCAGCGCCGCCGCGACGCGGGTGGCGTCGGCGTCCGCCAGGGCTTCCACCTGCAGGCGGATGGCGTTGGGCAGGCCGGTGTCGGCGCTGCGCACCGAGGCGTCCACGACGATGCGGTATTCGTCCGACAGGCCGGGCGTGCTGCGCACCACCTCCTCGACCGCCGAGGGGAACAGGTTGATTCCGCGGATCACCAGCATGTCGTCTGCCCGGCCGCGGACCCCGCCGACGAGGCGCGCGTGGGTCCTGCCGCAGGCGCACGGGCGGCTGTCGCGGCACACCACGTCGCCGGTCCACCAGCGCACCAGCGGCCCCGCCTCCTTGTCCAGGTGGGTCAGCACCAGCACGCCCGGCGTGCCGTCCTCCACCGGCTCGCCGGTCTCGGCGTCGATGATCTCGGCGTAGGCGAAATCCTCGGCGAGGTGCGGCCCGTCCTGCACCGGGCAATCGAAGCCGATGGGCTGGAACTCCAGGCTGCCGTAGGCGTCGCAGCAGCGCGCACCCCACAGCTCCTCGATCCGCCGCCGGGTCGCCGGCACCGCGCCGCCCGGCTCGCCGCCGACGATGATGCGGCGCACCGTCGAGGCCGCGGGGTCGTAGCCCATCTCTCGGGCGACCGCGCCCAGGTGCACCATGAAGGACGGCGTGCCGCACAGCACCGTCGTGCCGAACTCGAAGACGGTGCGGATCTGGCGTTCGGTCTCCTGGCTGCCGGCCGGGATGACCGTGGCGCCGAGGCGCTGGAACCCGGCCGTGGCGCCCAGCCCGCCGACGAACCACGTGTAGGTGAACAGGCACTGGAAGAGGTCGCCCGGCCCGATGCCCTGGCCGTGGGCGTAGCGGGCGTAGAGGTCGGCCCAGCGCTCCAGGTCCTTCGCCGTCCAGTACTGCGGCACTGGCGCCGCCGTGGTGCCGGAGGAGAAATGGATGCGGGCGATCCGCTCGCGCGGCACGGCGGCGAACTCGCCCCACGGCGCGGCCGCCGCGATGCTGGCGCTGTAGTCGGCCTTCTTGGTGAGGGGCAGCCGCCGCAGATCCTCAAGCGAGCGGACGTCCCGCGGATCGAAGCCCAACTCTGCGAAGCGCCGGCGGTAAAAGGCGCTGTCGCGCCCGACCCGCTCCAGCTGGCGCGTCAGGCTGGCGGTCTGATGCGCGACGAGTTGGTCGCGCGACCACGTCTCGCAGGGATCCCACGCCGCGGTCGCGACGGTGTCGTCAAGAACGGTCATAGCGTCGCTCCCAATCCGCGAAGCGCGAAGCGCGCGATCTGTTCCGCCATGCGGCGCCGTTCCGCCTGCGACTGGTTGCGCCGCTGGCGGTACCAGATGGTCGTCCAGTTCAGCGCGCCCATGAAGGGCTTCACCACCAGCCGCACGTCCTGTTCCGGCAGCGCTCCGGCCTCGGCCGCCCGCGCGATCTCGGCGGCGAAGAGCCCCTCGTACTCGTCGCGCAGCGCCAGGATTTCGCGCAGCGTGCTGCGCTGCTCCGGCGTCGTCTGCCCGGCGAGGTGCATCTCCAGCCCCTGCACGGCGACGCGCTGGTAGGCCAACTCGTTCATGATGACCATCAGGTGGGCGATGGCCATCTCCAGCAGCCGTTCGACGGGCGACTGGTCGTCGCGCATGCAGGCGCGGACGGCGGCGAGGTCCATCGCCATGCCGCGCTTGTGGACGTCGAAGAACAGGTCCGCCTTGCTGCGGTAGTGGTGGTAGATCCGTCCCTTGGTGCAGCCCAGCACCTCGGCCACGTCGTCGATGCTGGCCGCGGCGTAGCCCTTGCGCATGAAGGCCTTGGCGGCGGCGTCGAGGATCTCGCCGCGCGAGCGATCGCCGTCCAGGCCGGCGATGGTGTCTATCGTGGTGCTCATTGCGCCGCCATCAGTCCGGTGGGGGTTGCTTCGACCTCGGGGCGGGGCGTGTGCTCCGCCTTCACCGCGCGGGCGATGACCAGGCGCTGGATCTCCGAGGTGCCCTCGTAGATCTCGGTGGCGCGCTGGTCGCGGTACAGGCGCTCGGCGAGGTTCGGCTTGACGAATCCGGCGCCGCCGAAGACCTGGACGCCGACGTCCACCGCCTCGTGCGCCATCTCGCTGCAGAACAGCTTGGCCTGCGCGCCGATGACCGTGACGTCCTCGCCGGCGTCGAAGGCCGCCGCCGCCGCGTACGCCATCATCCGCCCGGCCGACAGCCGTGCCGCCAGATCGGCGAGCTGGAAGCCGACGCCCTGGTGGTCGATGATCGGTCGGCCGAAGGTGGTGCGCGTCGCGGCGTGCCGCGCGGCGGCGCGGAAGGCCGCCATGGCGATGCCGCAGGATTGCGCCGCGACGGAGATCCGCCCGACCTTGAGCGCGGCGAGCGCCAAGGCGAACGCCTCGCCCGGCGGAGCGAGCAGCGCATCGTTCTCGACGACCGTATCCATGACGAGGCGCGCGTTGACGGTGCCGCGCATCCCCATCTTGTCTTCGACCTCCGGCGCCGCCACGCCCGGCTGGCCGGCGTGCACGAGGAAGGCGGCGATGCCGCGGTGCCCGCTGCCGGGATCCGTCTGCGCGAAGACGACGTAGGAATCGGCGACGCCGCCGCCGCCGATCCAGCATTTCTCGCCGCGCAGCCGCCAGCCGCTTCCCTCGCGCGTCGCCGCCATGGTCATGGCGGCGGGGTCGGAACCGGCGTCCCGTTCGCTGAGCGCGAAGGACACGCCCTTGAGGCGGCCGTCGGCGTGGGTGAGGAACGCCGCCTTCTGGCGCTCGGTCCCGGCGAAGATCAGCGGGCTGGCGCCGAGCTGGAGCGTCGCGACGATTCCCGACGTCGAGGCGCAGCCCGCGGCGATCGCCTCGATCACCGCGCACAGCGCCGTGAGGGACGCGCCGTCACCATAGGGCTTCGGCAGGAACAACCGGTCGATGCCGGCCTCGGCCAGCAACGCCACGTTCTCCGTGGGATAGCGCTGGGCGGCGTCGACGGCCGCGGCGCGTGGCGCGAAATGCTCCTCCGTCAGGCGCCGGGCAACCGATTGCCAGCGCCGCGCCTCCTCGCCCAACACCGGTTCCCACACGGTCGCCGCGACCTTGCGGTCCCGTTCCTTCCGGGTCGTCTCCACGCGGCCTTCCCTCCCATGCTTATCAAATCCGCTTGCATTCAACGTACTCGGTAGTATGTTTGTCGTCAACATGGTTCGCCAAACCATTGATAAATCCCACGATACGCGGCCCAATGAATCGCATCACGGATCTGAGCCGTGAATGCCGGGGCGGCTGGTGGGCGGTAGGGAGGACAAGACACCCGATGGCCATCGACCTCGATCGCCTGATGAGCTGGCCGGTTCCCGAAGGGCGGCAGACGCTCACATCCAAGGACTGCATCCTGTACGCGCTGGGGATCGGGCTGGGCGCCGACCCGACCGACGAGCGGCAACTGCGCTTCCTCTACGAGAAGGACCTGCGGGCGCTGCCGACCATGGCGGCGGTGCTGGCCTATCCGGGCTTCTGGCAACGGGACCCCGCCCTCGGCCTCGACTGGGTCCGGCTGCTGCACGCCGAACAGGCGGTCGAGATCCACCGGCCGCTGCCGGTTAGCGGCACCCTGACCGGACGGACGCGCGTCACAGGTGTCATCGACAAGGGCGCCGCCAAGGGAGCCCTGCTTTTTCAGGAGCGCCGGGTCGAGGACGCGGACGGCAACCCGATCTGCACGGTATCGATGACCTCCTTCTGCCGCGGCGACGGCGGCTTCGGCGGCCCCGGCGGGCCGGTGCCCGAGCCGGCGGCCGTGCCGGACCGCGCCCCCGACACGGTCTGCGACCTGCCGACACTGCCGCAGGCGGCGCTGATCTACCGGCTGTCCGGCGATTTCAACCCGCTGCACGCCGACCCGGCGGTGGCGCGCGAAGCCGGCTTCGAACGCCCCATCCTGCATGGCCTCTGCACCTTCGGTGTGGCCGGGCACGCGGTGCTCGCGTCGTGCTGTGGCTACGACCCGGACGCCATCCGGTCGATCCGCGCGCGCTTCACCGCGCCGGTCTATCCGGGCGAGACGCTGCGCACGGAGATGTGGGTCGAAGGGCCGGACGACGTCCGCTTCCGCACCCGCGTCGTCGAGCGGAACGTGGTCGCGCTCAACAACGGGCAGGTGCGCACCTCGGCTCCCGTGCGGAGTGCGGCCGATGCTTGACGCCGACACCCGCCGTCAGATCGCGGAGACGCTGTCCCGCTTCGTCGCCGAGGAGCTGATCCCGGCGGAGCCCATCGTCGCCGAGGAGGGCGCCGTCCCGCGCCGCCTGATCGACGCCATGGCCGAATTCGGCCTGTTCGGCATGGCGCTGCCGGAGGAATGGGGCGGCCTGGGCCTGACCATGGAGGAGGAGGTCGAGATCCTCTTCATCCTGTGCCGGGCGAGCCTGTCCTTCCGCTCGGTGCTCGGCATCAACAACGGCGTCGGCTCCTTCGGCATCCTGAAGTTCGGAACCGAGGAGCAGAAGCGCCGCCACCTGCATCACCTCGCCAGCGGCGAGCGGATCGCCGCCTTCTGCCTGACCGAACCGGATTTCGGCTCCGACGCCGGCGCCGTGCGCACGCGGGCCCGGCGCGACGGCGACTCCTACGTGCTGGACGGCACCAAGCGCTTCATCACCAACGCACCGCACGCCGGCGTCTTCACCGTGATCGCCCGCACCGACCCGGAAAGCACCGACCACCGCGGCCTCAGCGCCTTCCTGGTTGAGCGCGGGACGCCCGGCCTGTCGGTCGGCCCCATCGACCGCAAGCTGGGGCTCGCCGGGTCGCACACCGCCGACGTGATCCTCGACGGCTGCCGCGTCCCGGCCGACGCGATGCTCGGGCGCGAGGGCGACGGCTTCAAGATCGCCATGTCGGCGCTGGAGCGGGGCCGCATCGGCATCGCCGCCTCGGCGGTCGGCATGGCGCAGCGCCTGATCGACGAGGCCCTGGCCTACGCCATGGAACGCCGCACCTTCGGCAAGCCGATCGCCGAGCACCAGCTCGTCCAGGCGATGCTGGCCGATTCCGAGGCCGAGGCCTTCGCCGCCCGCGCCATGGTGATCGAGGCGGCACGCCGCCATGACGCCGGCCTGCCGTGCGGCAAGGAAGCCTCGTGCAGCAAGCTCTTCGCCACCGAGATGGTCGGCCGCGTCGCCGACCGGGCGCTGCAGATCTTCGGCGGCGCCGGCTATATGCGCGACTACCCCATCGAGCAGCTCTACCGCGACGTCCGCGTGCTGCGGATCTACGAGGGCACCTCGCAGATCCAGCAGCTCATCGTCGCCAAACACATGATCCGCGACGGCGCCTCGCCGCTGCGCCGTCGCTAGAGGAGCATCCATGAGCGAACATCACGATCCCGACCGCATGCTGGACGGCAAGGTGATCCTGGTCACCGGCGCGGCGCGCGGCATCGGCCGCGGCATCGCCCTGCTGGCCGCCGCACACGGCGCGAAGGTCGTCGTCAACGACGTCGGCGCCAGCGGCGACGGCCAGGGACAGGACGCCACTCCCGGCGAGTTGGTGGTGGCCGAGATCCGCGAGGCCGGCGGCGACGCCGTGGCCAACAGCGATTCCGTCGCCAGCTATGCCGGCGCCGAGCGCATGGTCCAGCAGGCGCTGGACAGTTTCGGCCGCATCGACGGCGTGGTGAACAACGCCGGCATCCTGCGCGACACCATCTTCCACAAGCTGGCGCCGGAGGACTGGGACGCCGTGCTGGCGGTGAATCTCACCGGGCCGTTCAACGTGTCGCGCGCGGCGGCGCCGCATTTCCGCGCCCAGAACGGCGGCGCCTTCGTCCACATGACCTCGGCGTCGGCGCTGGTCGGCAACTTCGCCCAGGCGCACTACTCGGCCGCCAAGCTCGGCGTCACCGCGCTGTCCAAGTCGATCGCGCTGGACATGCAGCGCTTCGGCGTCCGCTCCAACTGCATCTGCCCCTTCGCCTGGACCCGGCTGGTCGCCACCATTCCCGGCGACACCCCGGCCGAGCAACAGCGCGTCGAGCGGATGAAGCAGATGGCGCCCGAGAAGATCGCGCCGCTGGCCGTCAGCCTGCTGTCGGACGCAACGGCCAAGGTGACCGGGCAGGTCTTCGCCTCGCGCAACCACGAGATCTTCCTGATGGGCCAGTCGCGCCCGCTGCGCGGCATGCAGCGCGAGGCGGGCTGGACGCCGCATCAGATCGCCACCCATGCCATGCCGGCGCTGGAGGCGATGTTCTACCCGCTGGACCGCTCCAGCGACGTCTTCGGCTGGGACCCGGTGTGAGGAGGGACGACCCATGGCATCCGACACGACCACGCCGTCCATCGGCATCACCGGCTACGGCGCCTGGATTCCCCGGCGCCGCATCGCCCGCAAGACCATCGCCGGGGCGCACGCCTGGTTCAACGCCGCCCTGATGGGTGGTGCCCGCGGGCGGCGCGCCCAGGCGGGCTGGGACGAGGACAGCGTCACCATGGCGGTCGCCGCGGCGCGCGGCGCCTTGGCCGGAACCGAACCGGCGCGGGTGGCCTCGCTGTGGCTGGCGTCCACGACGCTGCCCTTCCTCGACCGCCAGAACGCCACGTTGGTGGCGGAGGCCTGCGGCCTGCCGCCCGCCGTGCGCACGCTCGACCTCGGCGGGTCGCTGCGCGCCGGCACCGGCGCCCTGCTGTCCGGCTTGCTGGACGCCGGGCTGCCGGCGGGAGGGACCGCCGTCCACGTCGCCGCCGACACCCGCCGCGCCAAGCCGGCGAGCCCCGACGAGCTGGCGTTCGGTCACGGGGCGGTGGCCTTCACGCTGGGCCACGAGGGCGTCATCGCCCGGCTGTTGGGCTGGGGCAGCGTGAGCGACGACTTCGTGGACCATTACCGGGCGGCGGGCCAGGAGCACGACTACCGCTGGGAGGAGCGCTGGGCGCGCGACGAGGGCGTGGTGCGGCAGGCGCCGGCCGTCGTCCGCGCGCTGCTCGGCGACGCCGGGCTGGCGCCGGCGGACATCGCCCGGGTCATCGTCCCGGCCGCCGGTGCCGGCGACGCCCAGCGCATCGCCAAGGCCTGCGGTCTGGCGCCGGAGCGCGCCGCCGATCCGCTGGCCGACGGCTGCGGCCACACCGGCGCCGCGCACCCGCTGCTTCTGCTGGCGCGGGGGCTGGAGGACGCCGCCCCCGGCGAGCGGATCCTGCTCCTGGGCTTCGGCCAGGGCTGCGACGCGCTGCTGTTCGAGGCGACCGAGGCGATCCGTGCGTACCGGTCGGCTGCTCCGGTCAGCGCCGCCCTGGAGGGCGGCTGGGAGGACGACAACTACCTGCGCTTCCTGGCCTTCGAGGGCGCCATCGCGCTGGAGACCGGCATTCGCGCCGAGGCCGACCTCAAGACCGCGCATTCGGTGGCCTACCGTTCGCACGCCGCGGTCACCGGACTCCTGGCCGGGCGCTGCGCCGCCTGCGGCACCGTCCAGTTCCCGCCCGACCGCGTCTGCGTCAACCGCGACTGCGGCGCCATCGACCGCATGGAGCCGTACCGGCTGGCCGACCACACCGCGCGCGTCGTGTCCTTCACCAGCGACGCGCTGGCCTACCACCCCGACCCGCCCAGCCGCTACGGCATGGTCGAGTTCGACGGCGGCGGCCGGCTGCTGGTCGAGTTCACCGAATGGGAGCGCGCCGAGCTGACCGTCGGGGCCGCCGCGCGGCTGGTCTTCCGCATCAAGGACCACGACCGCACCCGCGGCTTCCGCCGCTATTTCTGGAAGGCCGTACCGGCTTGACACGGAGACCGACATCATGGCGAGTGGCATCAAGGACAAGGTCGCGATCATCGGCATGGGCTGCAGCCGCTTCGGCGAACGCTGGGGCGACAGCGCCGAGGATCTGATGGTCGAGGCGTTCACCGAGGCGCTGGGCGACGCCGGCATCGCCACGGCCGACATCGGCGCGGCATGGCTCGGCACCTCCTACGAGGAGATCGGCGTCGGCAAGTCGGCGATTCCCCTGGCGGCGGCCCTGCGCCTTCCGAACCTGCCGGTCACGCGGGTGGAGAACCTGTGCGCCTCCGGCTCGGAGGCGGTGCGCGGCGCCGCCTACGCGGTCGCCGCCGGGGCCTGCGACATCGCGTTGGCGCTGGGGGTGGAGAAGCTGAAGGACACCGGCTACGGCGGATTGCCGGTGCGCACCCGCGGGTCGTTCAACGATCTGTGGATGCCCAGCATGTCGGCGCCGGGGCTGTTCGCGCAGCTCGCCTCCGCCTACGCTGCCAAGCACGGGTCCGACCCGCGCGACCTCAAGCGGGCAATGGCCCATGTCTCGGTCAAGAGCCACCGCAACGGCGCGCTCAACGAGAAGGCCCACCTGCGCCGCGCCATCACCGAGGAGCAGGTGCTGAACGCACCGGTGGTGGCGGAGCCGCTGGGGGTCTTCGACTGCTGCGGCGTGAGCGACGGAGCGGCCTGCGCCATCGTCACCACGCCGGAGATCGCCGCCCGGCTGGGAAAGAACCCGATCGTCACCATCAAGGCCATGCAGATCGCTGCCAGCGACGGCAGCGAGATGTCGCACACGCTGTGGGACGGCACCACGGTCGCCAACACCCGCATCGCCGCCGCCCGCGCCTTCGCCGAGGCCGGCGTGTGCGACCCGGCGCGGGAGATCGGCGCCATCGAGGTGCACGACTGCTTCTCGATCACCGAGCTGGTGACCATGGAGGACCTGGGATTCTCGAAGGAAGGGCGCGCGGTCCACGACATCCTGGACGGCCGCTACGACCATGACGGGGCGGTGCCTTGCCAGATCGACGGCGGACTCAAGTGCTTCGGCCACCCCATCGGGGCATCGGGAATTCGTATGCTCTACGAGCTGTACCTGCAGCTTCAGGGACGCGCCGGGAAGCGCCAGCTCGCCGACCTGCGGCTGGGGCTGACCCACAATCTCGGCGGCGCACCGATGTCCAACGTGGCCAGCGTCAACATCATCGGCCGTCTTGAATAACGCGGTGGTGGGCCGAGGCCGGCGCAGCTACAGGTGCGGGAGGGACGCAGAACGCCCTCCCGCAACCGAATACCGTCATCCCGCTACGAGCGGGCCACCAGGCAAGATCGGGCGCAAGCAGTCCACGGTCGCTCAATGAGCGTCCGCTGTGCGTCCGTGCGCTTTCGGCCGAAAGCTGCTCATGGCGCGTTCCAGAAGCGCATCCTCGGTGAGGACGGTGTCGTCGAGCCAGTGGAGCCGCCGCCGCCGGTCGTGACAGCGCACCTCGTGGCCCAGCTTGCGGAGGTGCAGGACGGCCTCATACAGCCGGGCCGGCGGGTAGGCGGTGCGTCGCAGGGACATGCCGTTCCCCCTCAGTCGGACACGACGACGAGCAGGTCCTTGGTTTCGACGCTCCGCCCCTGCTCGATGGCGATGCGCTCGACCGTGCCGGCGCGCTCGGCGCGCACGATGGTCTCCATCTTCATGGCCTCCAGCGACAGCAGCGCGTCGCCGGCCTCGACCCGCTGGCCCGGCCGCACCAGGATCGCGGTGACCAGCCCGGGCATCGGCGCCCCGACGTGGGCGCGGTTGCCATCCTCCGCCTTGGGCTGCGCGGCCCGCGCCGGGGTCACCGAGCGGTCCGCCACCTTGACGGTGCGCGGCTGGCCGTTCAGCTCGAAGAACACCGCGCGCCGTCCGGTCTCGTCCGCCTCGCCGGTCGCGAGGTAGCGCACGATCAGCGTCTTGCCCGGTTCCAGGTGCAGCGACACCTCCTCGCCCTGCACCAACCCGTGGAAGAACACCGGGGTCGGCAGCACGCCGACGTCGCCATACGCCGCGCGGTGCTTGGCGTAGTCGGTGAACACCTTCGGGTACATCAGGTAGGCGGCGAGCTGGTGGTCGTCCACCGCGTGGCCGACCGCGCGCTCCGCCGCGGCGCGCTCCGCCTCCAGGTCGGCCGGCGGCATCAGCGCGCCGGGGCGGCCGGGCAGCGGCTCCCCGCCCTTCAGCACCTTGCGCTGCAACGCCGCCGGGAAGCCGCCCGGCGGCTGGCCGATCTCACCGCGCATCAGTTGCACCACCGAGTCGGGGAAGGCGATCTCCTTCGCCGGGTCGAGCACGTCCGCCTCGCTCAGCCCGCTGGTGACCATCATCAGCGCCATGTCGCCGACCACCTTCGACGTCGGCGTCACCTTGACGATGTCGCCGAACATGCGGTTCACCGCGGCGTAGGCCTCGACCACCTGGTCCCAGTGCTCCTCGACGCCGAGGGCGCGCGCCTGCTCGCGCAGGTTCGTGTACTGGCCGCCGGGCATCTCGTGCCGGTAGACCTCCGAGGAACCGGAGCGCACGTCGCTCTCGAACGGCGCGTAGCAGCGCCGCACCTGCTCCCAGTAGTGCGACAGCGCAGTGACCGCCCGCCCGTCCAGCCCGGTGTCGCGCGCCGTGTGCTCCAGCGCCGCGACGATGGAACCCAAGGGCGGCTGCGAGGTCAGCCCCGACAGGCTGTCCATGGCGGCGTCCACCACGTCCACCCCGGCCTCCACCGCCGCCAGCACGCTGGCCGCGCTGGCGCCCGAGGTGTCGTGGGTGTGGAAGTGGATCGGCAGCCCGACCTCCTCGCGCAGCGTGCGCACCAGCAGCGCGGCGGCGGCCGGCTTGCACAGGCCGGCCATGTCCTTGATGCCGAGGATGTGGGCGCCCGCCGCCTCCAGCTCCCTGGCGAGGGTCACGTAGTATTTCAGGTCGTACTTCGGCCGGCGCGGGTCGAGCAGGTCGCCGGTGTAGCAGATCGCCGCCTCGCACAGCGCTCCGGTCTCGCGCACCGCGTCGATGGCGACGCGCATGTTCTCGACCCCGTTCAGGCTGTCGAAGACGCGGAACACGTCGACGCCGCCGGCCGCCGCCTGCTGGACGAAGTGGCGCACCACGTTGTCCGGGTAGTTGGCGTAGCCCACCGCGTTCGAGGCGCGCAGCAGCATCTGCAGCAGCAGGTTCGGCATCGCCGCGCGCAGGCCGGCGAGACGCTCCCACGGGTCCTCCTTCAGGAACCGCATGGACACGTCGAAGGTGGCGCCGCCCCAGCACTCCACCGAGAACAGCTGCGGCAACAGCCGGGCGTAGGCCGGCGCCGCGGTGAGCAGGTCGGCACCGCGCACGCGGGTGGCCAGCAGCGACTGGTGGGCGTCGCGCATGGTGGTGTCGGTGACCAGCACCTTGCGCTGCTCGCGCACCCAGCGGGCCAGGGCGTCGGCACCGTCCAGCTCCAGACGTTGCTTGAGGCCCGGGGGCGGCGCGTCCGCGGACACGGTGGGCGGCTTCGGTTGAGCCGGGCGGGGGAGGGCCTTGCCCTTCAGCTCGGGATGGCCGTTGACCATCACCTCGGCGACGTAGGTCAGCAGCCGGGTGGCGCGGTCGCGGCGCGGCGGGCGCTGGAACAGCTCGGGCGTGGTGTCGATGAAGCGGGTGGTGTAGGTGGCCGCGCGGAATTGCGGGTGTGCGATCAGCGCCTCCAGGAAGGCGAGGTTGGTCGCCACGCCGCGGATGCGGAACTCGCGCAGCGCCCGGTCCATGCGGGCGATGGCCTCGTCCGGCGTCGGCGCCCAGGCGACCACCTTCTCCAGCAGGCTGTCGTAGTGCCGCGTGATCAGCGCGCCGGAGAACGCGGTGCCGCCGTCCAGACGAATGCCGAAGCCGTTGGCGCCGCGGTACAGGCTGATGCGGCCATAATCGGGGATGAAGCTGTTGTCCGGGTCCTCGGTGGTGACGCGGCACTGGATGGCGTGGCCGGACAGGCGGATGTCGGCCTGGGCCGGGACACCGCTCTCCTCACCGCCGATGCGGGCGCCGGCGGCGATGCGGATCTGGGCCTTCACCAGATCGATGCCGGTGACCACCTCGGTGATGGTGTGCTCGACCTGGATGCGCGGGTTGACCTCGATGAAGTAGAAGGCGCCGGTGTCGGCGTCCATCAGGAACTCCACGGTGCCGGCGTTGCGGTAGCCGGCGGCGCGGGCGAGCTTGAGGGCGGCCTCGCACAGCCCGGCGCGCTCGTCGGTCGTCAGGTAGACGGCCGGGGCGCGCTCGACGACCTTCTGGTTGCGGCGCTGGACGGAGCAATCGCGCTCGAACAGGTGGACGAGCGTGCCGTGCGCGTCGCCCAGCACCTGCACCTCGACGTGGCGGGCGCGGCGGACGAGCTTCTCCAGGTAGACCTCGCCGTTGCCGAAGGCGGCCTGCGCTTCGCGCCGCGCTGCGGCGAGCAGGTCCGGGAGTTCCTCGGCCGTCTCGACGACGCGCATGCCGCGCCCGCCGCCGCCCCAACTGGCCTTCAACATGAGTGGATAGCCGATGTCCGCGGCAAGGCGCGCCGCTTCGGTGACGTCGTCGGGCAGCGCGCCGGTGGCGGGCATGACGGGAACGCCGGCCGAGACGGCAAGCGCGCGCGCCGCCACCTTGTTGCCGAGCAGGCGCATGGTGGCGGCCGACGGGCCGATGAAGGTGATCCCCGCCGCGGCGCAGGCTTCGGCGAAGTCCGGGTTCTCGGACAGGAAGCCGTAGCCGGGGTGGATGGCGTCGGCGCCGGTGCGGACCGCGGTGGCGATGATGGCGTCGATGTCGAGATACGCCTCGATGGGCCCCTTGCCCTCGCCGATCAGATAGCTCTCGTCCGCCTTGAAGCGGTGCAGCGCGAAGCGGTCCTCGTGCGCGTACACCGCGACGGAGGGGATGCCCAGCTCGGTCGCGGCGCGCAGAACGCGGATGGCGATCTCGCCGCGGTTGGCGACGAGCAGTTTGCGGAAGGGGGGCGTGCGCATGCGGCGGCTCCTCGAAAGGCAAGAGTCGGTGGAAAGGCGCAGGACTGCGGATGAAGACGGGACGGGGTGGCCCCGGGTGGTCAAACCGGCGTGGCCGGGACGCGGGTTGCGGACGGGCAGCCGTCAGGCGTCGGAACGGCGTGGCGGGGGCGGCGGAACGGTGACCACGGCATGCTTTCCTCCCTTTGCGGCTTCGCGCCGGAGCGGTGCCGGACGGCCGTGCGGCTTGCGCCGGCGTTTCGTCCGCTGCCTCCCCTGACGATCAGCGCGTCGATCACCTTGCGCCGTTGGATATCTCATCTTACCAGATTCAACAATGGTAAAATGATTTGACCATAACTGACCTGAGCTGCCCCCATCCGGGGGGCGCTGCGTCATCACGCCGCACCTCTGCATATTATTGCGAATGACTCTCATCCGCATTATGTGCTAGGGAACGGATGCCGTGAGGGTTTCCGCACACGGCGTGTCTCTGCACAGGTCCGTCCATGCTCCCCATCACCCGCCGCACCATGCTCGCCGGCATGGCCACGACCCTGTCGGTGTCCGCCCTCGCCTCCGCGTCGGCGGCGAAGCCTCTGGACGAGTTGGTGCTCTGGGGGCCGCCGGCGGGACCGTCGGTGACCCTCCTGCACGCCATCGCCTCGGGGGCGTTCCGCGAGCTGGCGGGCACTGTGACGTTCAAGGCGTGGCGCAGCCCCGACGAACTGCGTGCCGGGCTGACCTCGGGCACCATGCAGACCTTCGTGCTGCCGACCCAGTCGGCCGCCAACCTGTTCAACAAAGGGCTGGGCGTCCGGCTGGTCAACGTGATGTCCAACGGGCTGCTGTACCTCGTCGCGGCGGACGCGTCGCTGACTTCGATCGCCGCCCTGAAGGGCAGGACGGTCGCCGTTCCCTTTCGCAACGACACCACCGACGTGCTGTTCCGCCGCCTGCTGAGCGCCGAGGGCTTGGCGCCCGACGCCGGCATCGCCGTCCAGTTCACCGGCACGCCGATGGAGGCGGTGCAGCTTTTGCTCACCGGGCGCGCCGACGCGGCGCTGCTGCCGGAGCCGGTGGCGACCGCGGCGATCCTGCGCGCCGGAATGGCCGGAACGGCGCTGACGCGGGTCATTGACGTCCAGCAGGCGTGGAGCAAGGCCACCGGCCTGCCGCCGATGCTGCCGCAGGCCGGACTGGGCGTCTCCGCCGCCTTCCTGGAGGCGCACGCCCCGGTGGTCGAGGCGCTGCACGAGGCGCTGGTCACCGCGACCGCCTCGGCGAACGCCGACCCGGCGCGCGCCGCCGGCGACGCGGCGGGCCCGCTGGGCCTGCCGGCGCCCGTGGTCGCGGCGGCGATCCCGCACTCCAACCTCGTGGCCCTCCGCGCCCGCGAGGCCCGTCCGACGCTGGAGGCGGTGTTCCGGGCGGTGGCGGACTCCGACCCAAAGATCATCGGCGGCAAGCTCCCCGCCGCCGAGTTCTACCTGTAGGCCGCGCATGACGGGGGCGGTCGCGGAGCGGTTGGGCCGGCTGGGCCGGTTCCTGTGGTCGGGCTGGGCTGGGCTGGCCGGGCTGGCGCTGTTCGCCGCCGTCTGGCAGGCCGGGCACGAGCGCTTCGGCGCGTTCATCCTGCCGGCACCCCTGGCGACGCTGGCTGCTGGCCGGACCATCGCCGGCGACCCCGCCTCCTGGGCGCTGGCGGCCACCACCACGCTGCGCGCGCTGGAGGGGTTCGCCCTGGCCGGGCTGGCGGGGACTCTCGGCGGCATCGCCGCGGGCTATTCGCCGGCGACCATGCGGCTGGCGCGACCGATCCTGACGGTGCTGCTGGGCGTGCCACCGATCGCCTGGATCGTGCTGGCCATGATCTGGTTCGGCTCGACCGAAGGGACCATCGTCACCTCCATCGTCGTCGCCTCGACGCCGGTGGTGTTCGTCGGCGTCGCCGAGGGCGCGCTGACCCGCGACCGCGGCCTGGACGACATGGCGCGCGCCTTCGGCGCCGGCCCGCTGGCGCGGCTGACCACGCTGGGGCTGCGCCACATCGCCGCCTTCCTGTTCCCGGCGCTCACCGTGGCGCTGGGGTCGGCGTTCAAGGTCGCGGTGATGGCCGAGCTGCTGGCCAACACCGGCGGCATCGGCGGCGCCCTGGCGATGGCGCGCGCCAACCTCGATGTCGCCGAGGCCCTGGCCTGGGTGCTGATCGCCGTCGGCGGGCTGATTCTGGTCGAATACGCGCTGGTCCACCCGGTCCGCGCCGAGTTCGAGCGCTGGCGAGAGGCGGCACGCCCCTGGGGCGTGAAGCGGTGACGCCCGGCCCGAGCGACTGGGCACGAATCCGCCGGGCGAGCGTTTTCGCCTCGCTCGGCGACGAGGAGTTCCGCCTGATCGTCGGCCGCCCGCGCTGCGAGACCTTGCCGGAGGGACAGACGCTGTTCTTCCAGGGCGACCCGGCCGATGCCTTCTTCGTGGTGCTGGACGGCTGGGCGGCGCTGTCGCGCGACACCAGCGACGGCACCCGCACCGTCATCAAGATCATCGGCCCCGGCGAGTCCTTCGCCGAGGCGCTGATCACCGAGGGCGCGCGCTACCCGGTCAGCGCCGACGCCGCGTCGCCGCTGCGTCTGGCACGGTTCGAGACGGCGGCGCTGCGCGCGCTGGTCGCCGGCAACCCCGGCCTCGGGTTGTCCATCGTCGCCGCGACCTTCCGCCAGATGCAGAAGCTGGTCGAGCAGATCGAGCACCTGAAGAGCTGGTCGATCGAGCGCCGGGTCGCCGCCATCCTGCTGCAGATGAGCGGCGGCCGGGACGCCGGCAGCTTCACCCTGCCTGTCGAGCAGCACCTGATCGCCGCCCGCCTCGCCATCACCCCGCCCACCCTGTCGCGCACGCTGCGCAAGCTGGCGGCGCTGGGCGTCGAGGCAAACCGCGGCCGCATCACCCTGCACGATTCCGCCCGCCTTGCCCGCTTCGTCGAGGGGGAGGAGGACGACGGCGGCGCGTCGTAAGCGGGCGTACGATTTCCCGCCCCGACTTGTCCGCGGACAAGAGGGTGCCGGCTCCGGCTCCCTATACTGCGAATGCAAATCATTCGTAATTGCCGGGCGCGGCGCCGGCCAGGGGACCCCATCGCCATGACCATTCGCAGACAGCACCGTGCCTTCCTCGCCGCCACGTCCGTGCTGGCGCTCGCCGCCGGCAGCGCCTACGGCCAGTCCGCCGCTCCCGGATCCGCGGTCGTCCTCGATCCTGTCACCGTCGAGGGGAGCGCAGGCGGCAACGGGACGCTGCGCAAGCGGCTGGAGGCGATCCCCGGCGGCACCGCTCTGGTCACCGAGGAGGAGCAGGCCGGCAAGCCGGCCGTGACCATCGGCGACGTGCTGGCGACGGTGCCCGGCGTGGTGGTGCAGAACTTCTTCGGCGGCAACGACCAGCCGCGCATCCAGATCCGCGGCTCCGGCCTGCAGCAGAATCCGGTGGAGCGCGGCATCCTCGCCCTCCAGGACGGGTTGCCGCTCAACCGTGCCGACGGCTCCTACATCGTCGGGCTGGCGAACCCGCGGCAGGCGGAGAGCACCGAGATCTACCGCGGTTACACCAGCAACCGCCTGGGCGCCACGGTGTTGGGCGGCGCCGTCAACTTCGTCTCGCCCACCGGCTCCTCCGCGCCGGGCGTGCGTTTCGGCATCGAGGGCGGCAGCTTCGGCCAGTTCAACACCACCGCGCAGGCCGGTGGACGCGCCGGAACCCTGGACGGGCTGGTGCAGATCCAGCGCGGCCGGCGCGACGGCTACCGCGACCACAACCAGTCGGAACGCACGAGCGTCGACGCCAACGTCGGCGCCCAGCTGTCGGACAACGTCCGCACACGCTTCTTCGCCGGCTACACCGACCTGTCCTTCGACGTGCCCGGCCCGCTGACCAAACAGGCGCTGGGAAGCGACCCGCGGCGGGTCCACACCGGCCCGCGCGTCGTCGGCGGCGTGGCGACCGAGGCGGGACCGAACGTGGTGCGCGACCAGCCGCAGCGCGACGCGCGCCAGTTCCGCGTCGGCAACCGCACCACCGCCACCTTCGGGGCGCACCTCTTCGACGCCGCGGTGGGCTACACCCACACCGACGACACCTTCCGCTTCCCGATCTCCTCCGGCATCCGCAAGACCGAGGGCGGCGACGTCACCGTCGTCGGCCGCTACGCCTACAGCCCCGACCAGAGCCAGCCGCTGCCGCTGTTCGAAACCACCGTGCGCTACGTGGTCGGCTCGGCCGACCGGCAGGATTTCCTCAACCGCGCCGGCACCCAGGGGCCGCTGCTCGGCCAAAGCAAGCTGGACGCCAGCACGCTGTCGGTGCACAGCGGCCTGAACGTGCCGCTCGGCGGCGGCGTCACGGTCTCCCCCGGCGTGACGGTCGCGCACGCCACGCGCGACAACGACGACACCTTCCCCGGCGCCCGGCGCCCGACCATCGCCTACAACCCGATGAACCCGATGCTGGCGCTGCCGGCCGGTTCGATCCCGGCGGGCGACACCAGCTACTCGCGCTCCTACACCGGCATCAGCCCCAGCCTGGGCCTGACCTGGAAGCCGGCCCCCGACCACACC
This sequence comes from Azospirillum sp., assembly GCF_050789165.1. NCBI lineage: Bacteria > Pseudomonadati > Pseudomonadota > Alphaproteobacteria > Rhodospirillales > Azospirillaceae > Azospirillum > Azospirillum sp. Next base: position 219,587 of record NZ_JBOZRT010000093.1, on the reverse strand, counting down.
GTCTACGGCGCGGTCAGCCGCGGCTTCGAGCCGCCGACCCACGACGACCTGATCGCCACGGTGAACGGCACGCCGAACAGCAGCCCGGGCCGCCCCAACCCGGCCAGCCCGGCGACGGTGTCCGCCGCCTACCGCACGCCCGACCTCAAGGCGCAGACCGCGACCACCGTCGAGGCCGGCTGGCGCGGCCGCCTCGGCCCGGCGATGCTGGATGCCGGGACCTACTATTCCTGGGTGAAGAACGAGCTGCTCAGCCTGCGCGACGTGACCGGGGCGCCGCTCGGCGCGGTGAACGCCGACCGGACGCGGCACTTCGGCGTCGAGCTGGGGGTATCCGCCGTCCTGACCGACACGCTGAGCGGGCGCGTCGCCTACACCTTCCAGGACTTCCGCTTCGAGGGCGACCCGCTGCGTGGCAACAACCGGCTGGCCGGGGCGCCGCCGCACGTCGTCAACGCTGCGCTGCGCTACGACGTCACCCCCGCCTTCTTCGTGCAGGCGGAGGTCGACTGGCGACCGGGCAAGACGCCGGTGGACAACATGAACACGGTCTACGCCGATCCGTTCGCCACGGTGAACCTGCGCGCCAGCTACGACCTCAACGAGCACGTCAGCGTCTACGGCGAGGTGCGCAACCTGTTCGACAAGACCTACGCCTCCTCAACGCTGATCGTCGACCAGGCGAGCCCGACCCAGGCGGTCTACCTGCCGGGCGACGGCCGGGCCGTCTACGCCGGCCTGAAGGCGAAGTTCTGACCATGGCGGCCGTCCTGGGGCTGAAGGGCCTTGGCCACGCCTACCTCGGCCGCACCGTGCTGGACGCGGTGGACCTGACGCTGGCGGCGGGCGAGGTGGTGGCGCTGGTCGGCCCCTCGGGTTGCGGCAAGAGCACGCTGGCGCACATCGCCGCCGGCGTGGTCGAGCCGCTGCGCGGCCGGGTCGAGCGGGGCTACCGTCGCCACGGCATGGTGTTCCAGGAGCCGCGCCTGCTGCCCTGGGCGACGGCGCGCGACAACATCGCCTATCCGCTGCGCGTCCAGGGGCTGCCGCGCGGCGAGCGGCGAGTGCTTGCCGAGGCCGCCGCCGCGCGCGCCGCGCTGGAGCCCGCCGACCTCGGCAAGTACCCGGTGGAGCTGTCGGGCGGCATGCGCCAGCGCGTGGCCATCGCCCGCGCGCTGGCGATCGAGCCGGACTTCGTCTATTTCGACGAGCCGTTCACCGCGCTCGACGTCGCGCTGAAGCGCCGCATGCAGGATCTCGTCATCGGCGCCGCGCGCGCCCTGCGCTTCGCCGCCCTGTTCATCACGCACGACCTGATGGAGGCGGCCCGCGTCGCGCACCGCATCGCCGTCATGGACGCGCACGGCCGCGGCATCGCCGGGGAGCGCACCGTGGACGGTACACCGGGCGAGCGCGGCGACGGCGACCTGCACCGGATGGTGTCGGCGTTCCTGACCGACGACCCGCTGTTCCGCCACATCCACGACATCGACGAACGGCGGGCGCCATGAATGCGGTTCAGACGAGCGCGCGTCCGGCACTGTGGGCGGTGCTCGGCGACGAGGGGCTGCGCCTGTTCTTCCCGCTGTCGGCGCTGCACGCGGCGCTGTGGCCGTTCCTGTGGGTGGTCGTCCACGGCTTCCAGCTGCCGGGCGCGAGCGCGCTGCCCTCAGGCCTGTGGCACGCGCACGAGATGATCTTCGGGTCCTACGGCGCAGCCCTCATCGGCTTCATCACCACCGCAATTCCCGAATGGTCCGACACGCGGCGCCTGCGCGGCCGCCCGCTGTTCGCGCTGGCCGGCCTGTGGGCGGCCGGGCGGGTCGCCGGGTTCGTCGGCACCGACACGCTGGCGGTGGCCGGCGGGGTCGCCGATCTCCTCTGGCTGTTCGCGCTTCCGCTTTACGTCGCCGCGGTGTCGTGGCGTAAGCGGACCACGCGGCTGGCCGCCATGATCGGCTGGCTGGGTGCCCTGGCACTGACCGGCGCCGCCGTGCGCCTCGGCGTCCTCACCGGCGACGCCGACCTCGCCCGCGCCGGGCTGCACCTCGCCGCGCTGGTCTTCCTCGGTCTGCTGGGTCTCGTGCTGGCGCGCATCGGCGTGCCGGTGACCAACCTGGTGCTCGACCCCAGCGAGGAGACGTCGCCCTACCGGCCGCATCCCGGCCGACGCAACCTCGCGCCGGGACTCGTCGCGCTGGTGATCGCCGGAACGCTGGCGGGCTGGTCGCCGGCGGTGACCGCCTACCTGACCATCGCCGCCGGCGCCGCATTCCTCGACCGCGTCGCCGAGGGCTTCGTTGGCCGCGAGGCGGCGCGGGCGGAGATCCTCGCCCTTTCGGGGTCGAGCCTTCTGGCCGGGGTGGGGCTGCTGCTGGTCGGTGCGGCGCGCCTGGGGGCACCCTTCCCCGAGACCGCCGCCCTGCACCTGTCGCTGATGGGCGGTTTGGGGCTCGGCGTGCTGGCGGTGTTCGCCATCGCCGGCCTGTTCCACACCGGCCGCCCGCTGCCTCTCCCGCGCGCCGCGCGGGTGGCGTTCGCCCTGCTCGTCCTGGCGGCGCTCGCCCGGACCCTGCCTGACCTCGGCGCCCTTCCGTCACCGCCCGGCCCGCCGTTCGCCCTGGCCGCGGCGCTGTGGGCCGCGTCCTTCCTGGTCTGGCTGACGGCGTATTGGCCGTTCCTATCCACGCCGCGCGCTCCGGACGGCCGCGGCGGCTGAGCCGGAGCCGGACTTTGCGGGGCGGTGGAACGCTGTGGCCGGTAGGGTGGCGAGCCGGTGTGGCGGGAACGCTTCCCTACCCGCCATGGCCCTCTACCCCACCCGTCGTCCGATCTGCGCGCCAACGTCGCCCTTCACCAGTTTGGGGAAAAGCCGTGGGGTCCGCGCCGCATAGGCTGCATAGTCGGGGAACGCGATCCACAGCACCTGTTCCTCGTTCAGCATGCGGCGGATCTGGAACATGAACTGCGTGCATAGGATGAGCAACGCCTGCCACGAGGCGACCTGCAGAAAGAATCCGACGCCCGCTACGGCCTCACAGACGTAAAGCGGGTGCCTGACCAGAGCGTAGGGACCATCCACGACCAGACGGCGCGCCTGCGGCGTGAGGCTCAGCGATGTCCCCAGGAAATGCAGAACGTACAGCGACGCGCACATCCCCGCACAGATCAGCAGGAATGAGGCCATCTGCCCCGCATTCCCGATCTCCGCGCGCGGCAGGAGCATCAGCGCCATGGGAAGGAATGTTCCAGCCAGCGCGTCGAGGCGCGGCATGATACCCGGTAGCCGGTGCGTGGCGCCGTGACGGCGCCAGACGAACACGATGAACATGGTCGTGAACATGGTGGTTGAGAAGGCGGAAAGAACGCGCGCCATGCTGGACAGCGAGCCGCCGGCTTCCGAAAAGGCCAGCAGGCCCGCACCCGTGGAGAGCATGTTCAAGCCCCAGATCGTGGCGAACGTGGCGATGAGGGCCACCTTGCCGATCAACTCCCGGGGATCTTGGGCACGCCCGGATTCGTCATCGGCTTGGCTCTTGGTCTCCATTGGCGGCTCCCGGTTTCTGGTGGTGGGTTGGCGGCGTGTGTGTGCGCCGGACCGCGCGCCGCCCCCGCGCTCCGGCGTGCCCGACACCCACCTTCGCGGTCAGGAAATCGGCATGCGGGCTCGCCCGAGCAGCGTGATCGGCCCCACCGGCACAAGCCCGGTGACCGACTGGAATGGCGTCGTGGCGGTCACCACCACGTAGCTGCGCGCCCCGCTGGTCTGGAAAGCCACGCCCACCGTGGCCGCGCCTTGGCCGATGGCGGTAAGGCGCCGGTTCAACTCGGCCTCGATCTGCGTCGTCGTCGCCGTCGGACGGACAACCGCCCAACGGGCCGCCTCCTCGGCGGCGAACTGGACCGAGTTGCGCACCCACATGGCGCGCCCGACCTCCACGGCTCCGAGCGACAACGCGAAGAAGAACAGCGCGATGACCGCGAATTCAATCGACGTGGTGCCGTCCGTGCGCGACAGACGGCTTCGCGGGATGCGGGACCGCGTCGTGGCGGAGCTGACGGCGCGGCACAGGGCCGCCATCCGCCTCGCGCGATCGTCCCGCTCAGGGATGGCAGTCATGGGCTCCTCACGGTTCGAGGTTGCACGCACGCGCTTTCCCGAGCGCCTTCGGCCGCCGCCGGGAATCTCTCATTGCGTTCGGACGACGGCGCGGGCCGTGAGCACCGACGGCACCACGACCGTGAGCAGGTTCGAGATCCGGCCGAAGTCGCGCTGGACGTCGACCTGCACGAAGCGCCGCAGCGCACCCGACGCACAACCTGTGTCGCAGCTCGACGCCGCGCCGTTCGGGCATTCGCAAAAGCGCACCGGGGCGGACACCCGGATGCTGCCGGCCGGAAGTCCGGACGCGGCGGACGCGGCGGCGACGATGCCCGCGTTGTCGTTGGGTTCCAGCCAGGCGTATTGGGCACCCGCCCGTGCGGCGCCGGCGAGCGCCGCGTTGTCGTAGACGGCGCGGCCGAGCTCGATGATGCCGCCGAGCAGGAGAAGCAGAAACGGCGCGATGAGCGCAAACTCGACAGCGGCCGTTCCGCGACGGCACACCCATGAAGCAAGGCGCATGGCGGGCCTCATTCGGTGAGCCTGGCGAAGGCCAGGCTGATCGGCTGCAGGCCGAGAGCGGCGCAACCGGTGTTGGTCAGGGACGTGTCGCCCGAGATGGTGACCGTGTCGGCAATGATCTGCGTGCAGCCGGCGGCGGTCGAATTGCCGTTCCAATCGACGGGCGAGCTTGGAAAGTAGAGTGCCCCGGTCAGCTGTAGGTTGCTGCCGCCGTTCAGGTGGTTGACCGTGTTCGAGGTGCTGCGGCGATCCTGGAAGAACAGGATGCCGGGATAGGGGTAGCCGGCGGCGCTGGGCGCCCGGAGCGTGACATGGGCCTGACCGTTGATGGTGACGCTGCCGATCCTGTTCACGGTCTTGGAACTGGTCAGCACTATGGTCACGCCGGACCCGGCGGCGGTGCAGGCGCAGGTGACGGTTGCGTTGGATCCCACGCTGAAGTCGCCCTGGTCCAGGTAGTAGGTGCCGGGGTTCAGGACCACGGTGGCGCCGGAACCGACGTTGATGCCGCCGCAGAACACGCCGGGCGACAGCGTCGTCGAACTGAATGTCACCGCCCTCGGGTTGTTGCAATTTGGGGCCGGCGGAAGCGTGATCGTCAGTCCGGCGTAGGGGTCCTGGACCGGCCAGGCGAAAGCGAGCGTTCCCCCGGGGAACTGCGGCGTCGACGAGCCGCTTTGAACGATGCCGCCGGCCGACCACGCGGTCGGCGCCGACACCTGTGAACTGCCGGAGAAGTACATGCTCTCCGCGTTCGACGAGTTCGAGGCGAGCGAGCATTCGTTCATCTGGACGACGCTGTTGCCGGTCGTCTGCAAGGCTCGTCTGGCGGTGCGGTCGAGGGCCAGTATGCAGGCGTTGCCGAGTTGGGTGAGGCTGGCCACGGCGCGGGCCGTGATGTTCTCGGGGCCGGCGATGAACAGGGCCGCGAAGCGGACCGGCTGTTGCTGGGTGACGATGACCTCGACTGCGTTGGCGTTGCCGGCCTGTGGCCCTGTCGTCGGCGGGACGTTCACCGCCACGCTGATCGGGGCACCGTTGGGATAGCCGTTCCGGGCGCTTTCCCCCAGCGCCACCGGTTGTGCCTGCCCGCGATCGCCCCGGGCGATTTCAAGCGCGCCGGCGTAGGCTGCCGCATCAGCCGCGGTCTGCGCACGACGCTTGAGCAGAAACCACTCCCCGGCTTCGACCCCAAGGCCCGCCACGCCCACGGTTACCGGCAGGGCAAGGGCGAACATGATGGCGACCACGCCCCGCCGGTCGCCGAGCAGCGTGCGCAACCTCTGCCTCATGACGCGCCGTTCTCCTTCCCGGTGTGGTGCAGCAGTGGCCGGATCGTCTCCAGAAAGCGCTCGTTGCTGGCGATCTCCTCGGACGTGAGATCGAAGCTGGCGACCGACCGGGCCCGCTGCACGTTGCCGGACAGACCCAGCGCCAGCGCGAGGTTCTGGCGGACCCGCGGCGGGGTGTCGGCGGCCTGCGCCATCCGCTCCAGACGCTGCACGGCTTCCGACGTCTGGCCGGAAAGCGCCAGCGACAGCGCCAGGTTGTTCGACGCGCTGCGGTCGCCTGGCTTGATCGCCAGAACCCTCTGGTATTCCGCGGCGGCCTCGTCGTGTTGCCCAAGCAGATCCAGCGCGACGCCCCGGCCGTTGCGCGCCTTGATGTCTTTAGGATCGAGGGCGACGGCTTCGCTGAAACGGTCGAGCGCGGGCTTCGGCTGCTGCATCTGCAGATAAAGCCGGCCCAGCCGGACGCGCGGCGCGGTGGCCCGGGGCGAGGCCTTGGTCGCCCGCTCGTAGGCGTTGGCCGCCTCGTCCCACGTGCGCATTCTGACAAGGGCGTCGCCGAGGCCGAGCAGGGCTGCTCCGTTCTGCGGGTCGCGGTCCACCACCTCGCGGTAAAGCTGCGCGGCGGCCGAGACGTTGCCCGCCGCCAGACTGGCGGCGGCCAAGCGCACGCGCACCGTCGTGTCGTCGGTGGCGGCGACATGGTCCTGGGGACCGAGAGAGACGGGGTCTGCGCCGTTGGCCGGCGCGCCGGCGCACGCGGCGAGCGACGCGGTGGCGATCAGCAGGCAGGCGGTGGTTCCGATGCGGATATTCATGACTGCCTCTCACATGCTGCCAAGGACTTTGGCGAGATCGATGAAGGACGGGCCGCCGGCCACGATGAAGACGCACGGCAGGATGCAGAGCACCATCGGCAGGGTGATGAGCACCGGCAGCCGGGCCGCCCGCTCTTCCATGCGGAGCTGGTAGGCGCTGCGCATCTCGCCGCTGAGGACCCGCAACGCCGTGCCGAGCGGCGTGCCGTAGCGGGACGCCTGCGACAGCGTCGTCGCCAGGGCGCGGGCGCCGTCGGTGCGGATGCGCTCGTGCAGGTTGGCGAAGGCCATGCTGCGCTCCGGAAGAATGCGGAGTTCGGCTGACACAGTGGCGAACTCGGCGGCGATGTCCGGACTGGCGCTGGCGATTTCGCGCACCAGGCGATCGACGCTGGCCTCGACGCTGAGCCCGGCCTCGCCGCAGACGACGAGCAGATCGATGGCGTTCGGCAGCTCACGGTCCAGCCGCGCCCGGCGCCGCTTGCCCATGTAGTCGAGGACGATCATCGGACTGCGCCACCCGAGCAGAAGCCCGATCAGCGTCACGAGCAGCAGCGGCGCACCGGACATCGGGTGCGTCGTGTGCGCCCACAGAACGGGACCGAGCATGCCCGCGAACAGGCCGAGAACGCGCAGCCCCATCAGCTTGTTCAGGGCAGCGCGGCCGCGGAAGCCGGCGAGCATCAGGGCCTGTTCGGTCTCCTCCACCCCTTTGCGTCCGATCATGGCGGTCTGCGCCGCAGCGGATCCCAGCCGGTGAAGCAGGCTGGAACGCGGCCGCCGCCGCCCGCCGGCCGGCCGTCCAGCCTGCCCGGGCTGGCGCGTGCCGGTGCGAAGAAGCGCGCGCCGACGCCGTTCGGTTTCCCAGAGGACCAGGGCTGCGACGCTGAAGAGCGCGATCAGTCCGGTAATGATGGCGATGCGTTCCGGGGGGAGCGTGAGGGTCATCCAAGCCTCCGGATCATGAGCTGCATGCTGCCGACGCCAACGGCGAGCAGAGCGCCGGCCAGTCCGAGCAGCGTGTGGCCGCTCTGCGTGTGGAACAGCTTGTCCATGTACTGCGGGTTGAGCGCCGAGAGGGCCGCACCGGACACGAAGGGCAAGGCCGACAGCACGTACACCGAGGTGCGGGCCTCCGAGGACAGGGCCTTGGCCTTGAGGCGAAGTGCCTTGCGGGCGCGGATCACGCTCGCGAGATTCGTGAGCGTCTCGCCGAGGTTGCCCCCGGTTTCCCGCTGCAGGCTGATCGCGGTGACGAAGAACCGGTATTCCGGCATCCCGGTGCGCTCCGCCATGGCTTCGAGGGCGTCCTCGAGCGGCGTGCCCACCAAAGTCGCCTGGACCACCATGAGGAACTCCTCGGCCGTCGGCGACGGGCATTCGTTGGCGACGAGCCGGGCGCCGTCGGTGACGGGAATTCCCGTGCGCACCGCCCGCACCAGCAGGCCGAGCATGCCGGGCATCTGGTCGAGAAGCAGGAAGCGCTGACGGGCAAGGCTGACGCGGCAGACGACGCGAGGCGTGGCGAGGAAGGCCAGAAGGGCCGCCGCAGCCCCCAGCCCCGCTGGCGCCGCCAGGAACAGGTGCACGAACAGATGGGCTCCCGCGGCGCTCAGCGCACCCAGCGCGAAGCCGATGGGGCGGGTCACCGGCAGGGGCGCCGCCAGGGGCGCATGCCGCCCGATGACCGCGTCGAGGATGGAGCCGGCGTCGCGCCGCGACGACCGGAGAAGCGGGCGGGTCACCGTCTTCGGCCGATCTGCGGCCTGACTGAGCGCGATGACGCGCCGCCTCGCCTGGGTCCGGCGACGGTCCAGAAGCCAGAGGCATGCGGCGGCCAGGAAGGCGAGCAGCGCCAGACCGGCCAGGATCATCGTCCGGTTCATGACGTTGCCTTCTCGGCGGCAAGGACTTCGGCCAACTGCGTGTGCAGACCCCAGATCCGTGCCTTCTCCCAGAACCGCGGCCGGATGCCGGTGCCGCGGTGCGTGCCGACCACCGAGTCGCCGGTGCCGTCGTCCTCGATCTGGAAGGTCATCAGGTCCTGCAGCGTCACGACGTCGCCTTCCATGCCGACCACCTCGCTGACCTGCACGACCTTGCGGCTGCCGTCGCGCAGGCGTTCGACCTGGACGATCAGGTCGAGCGCCATGGCGATCTGTTCCCGGACCATGCGGGCCGGCAGGTTGGTGGACCCCATGGCCACCATGGTCTCCAGGCGGCTCAAGGCCTCGCGCGGGGAGTTGGCGTGCACGGTGCTCATTGATCCGGGATGGCCGGTGTTCATGGCCTGCAGCAGGTCGATGGCCTCGGGCCCGCGCACTTCGCCGATGATGATCCGCTCCGGCCGCATACGCAGGCTGGCCTTGAGAAGCGTGCGCATGGTGACCTCGCCGGTTCCCTCGATGCTTGGCGGCCGGGTCTCCAGGCGCACGACGTGCGGCTGCTGGAGCTGCAGCTCGGCGGAGTCCTCGATGGTGATGATGCGCTCGCCGTGGTCGATGTTGCTTGTCAGGCAGTTCAGCAGCGTGGTCTTGCCGCTGCCCGTGCCGCCGCTCACCAGGATGTTGCAGCGGACCCGCGATGCGATGTTGAGGAGGAGCGCGCATTCCCGCGACATCGTTCGCATGCCGATGAGCTTGTCGACGGTGAGGCGCTCCTTGGCGAATTTGCGGATCGTCAGCGTCGTGCCGTCCAGCGCCAGCGGCGGCACGACGACGCTGACGCGCGAACCATCGGCCAAGCGGGCGTCGCAGATCGGGCTGCTTTCATCGACCCGGCGGCCAACCGCGCCAACGATGCGCCGGCAGATGTTCTGCAGCTGTGCTTCGTCCCGGAACGTGATGTCCGTCCGCAGCAGGCGCCCACCGATCTCCACCCAAACCTGGGTCGGGCCGTTGACCATGATCTCGGTGATGTCGGCCCGCGCGAGCAGCGGTTCGATCGGACCCAACCCGAGCATATCGTCGACGAGTTCGGCGGCCAGGGCAGCCTGGTCGCGAGCGTTCAACTGGGCCCGCACGTCGGTGGCCGCCGCGTCGATCGCCCCCTCCAGCTGCACGCGCAGGACATCCCGGGGGGTCGCCGCGGCTTGCGCGTGGTCGATGCGGCGGAGCACTTCGGCACGGACCAGCTCGGCCGCGTCCGAACGGCTGCGCACGCTGAGCTCCGCGTCGAGCCTCAGGTACGGAACCTGGGGGGACGGCGCGATGGCCGCCGGTGCGGGGGCGGAGACCGGCGTTTCGCTCGGTCGCCCGCGCCGTCCGAAGAGAACCCCGCTCATCGCCCGAGCACCCGGTCCAGCATCGAGCGGCGCGGCGCCGGCCGGCCCGACACTTCCTGGGCGATACGGCCGATGGCGGCGGCCAGGCGGCGGCTTTGCTTGAACGCAGGCGTTCCGGTGGCGGCGGCATCGGTGAACGCGCTTGGCAGGAACGGCACCGAGAAGTCGGGTCGCCGGCCGAGGATGCGCTCCAAGTCGGCGATGGCGATCTGTCCGGGCGCGCCGGCGCGGTTCAGGACGGCGCGGCCGTCCACGCCGGCTGCCGCGAGGTCGCGCAACAGGCGCGCGGCATCGCGCGCGCAGGCGAGCGAACCGTCCATGACCAGCAGAACCATGTCAGCGCTGGTGAGGACGTCCGGCAAGGACGCCGTTATCGAGGCCGGGATGTCGGCGACCGTGTAATGGTAGATCGAGCGAACGAGATCGAACACCTGGAGGAAGGCGCCCGCGTCGAGATGGGCCGCCGCCGGCCGCTCGCCGTCCGAGCCAAGCAGATCCAGGCGCTCGTCGATGCGCACCATGGCGCGTTCCAGGAACTTGGCGTCGAGCCGGTCCGGGGCTGCCAGGGCTTCGCGCAACGCGGCGTTCGGGGTGACGTTCAGCAGCAGGCCGCACGTGCCGGCCGCGATGTCGTAGTCCGCCAGAGCGACCCGCCGGCGCTGGACCTGCGCAAGGTAGGCCGCAAGATTGACCGCCAGCGTCGACGTCCCGGTCCCGCCGCGCGCGCCGGCAACGCACACCAGCTTGCCGAACCGTTCGGTCCTGCGCCGCGACGGCCGGTTCAGTGCGATCCGGATCGCGTCTTCCAAGAGCGGCTGCGTGAGCGGCCGGTATAGATATTCGACGACGCCGAGGTTCCGCAGATGCCGATAAAGCCCGATGTCGTTGCGCTCGCCGACGGCGATGACCTTCACGTGCGGTTCGCACACGTGGGCGAGCGCTTCCATGGCGCTGAGTTCGTCGTCGATGCCGGACAGGTCGACGAGCATCGCGTCCGGACACCGCTCGCCGTCGATGGAGCGCACCGCCGTGCGAATGGTGCCCGTCTGCATCGAGAGATCCAGCTTGAGCGCTTCGGCCGCGCCGCGCGCCGCCGCCTGATCCTCCTTGTCGGTCAGGAAGGCGCGAAAGGTCAGGCGGGTATCCGCCGCGGGGGCGGCGGTGGTCGTCGAGTAGGTCATTTCTGCCCCTCCTTGTAGACGTCGCTCGCCGACTCCCGAGGCAGCGGCCTGACCTTGTCCTCCATGTAGCGCTGGACGCCCGCAGCCTCCTTTTTGGCGAGCGACGGTTCCAGCGCCCGGCCAACCACCAGATCGCGGGGATCCTGCACCATCATCTGGAAGTTCCGCGTGTTGGCGCAGCCGAGCGGGATGGTCGGGGCGTTGCTGACGTAATTTTCCAGCAGGTCGCCCCAGGCGGGACATTCGGCCGGCGTGACCGTGAACCGGGTCAACGATACGGTCAGTGCCGGCCCGGACGCCGCTTCGCCGGAGAACACGACGTTGGCGCGCGGAATGCCGAAGCGGTCCAGGTAACGCAGGGCGGCGCGGCGGGTGCGGTCGGTGCCGGCCCCGGAGACCACCGCGTGCGTGCTTTGCGGCTCGCCTAGGGAGCCGACGGCCTGGGCCATCGCCCGCACATCGGCCTCCGGGGCGTTGCCGGCCGGATCGACCGTCGCGACGACGACCTGCCGCCGCGTCTCGATCGCACCGGCGTTGCGCGTCGCGCGGATGCGGGCCGCGTCGTAGGCGTCGATTTGCGGCGTGCAGCCCGCGGTCAGCGTGGCGAGGACGGTGAGGACGGAGGCCAGGGAACGGTTCACGGACATGGGTCTTCTCCTCCGCCTCAGTCGACCATGAACCCGACGTCGCCCGTCAGACGGGCACCACCCGGGCCGATCGGCGGCGTCGTGCCTCCGGGCGTGTTGATCCGGCCGAGGAAGATCCGCTCGAGATCGCTGGCTGGCTGGACCGCGTCGGCAGGGGTGGCCATCGCGGTTGGCTGCGAGACCGGACGAACGATGTAGGGGGTGACGATGATGACCAGTTCCGTCTCGTTGCGCTGGAAGCGGCTGGAGCGGAACAGCGCGCCCATGATGGGCACGTCCCCCAGCCCGGGCACTTTCTCGACGTTGGTCCGGCTGCTGTTCTGCAGGAGGCCGGCGATCGCGAAGGACTGGCCGCTGCCCAACTCGATGGTGGTCTCGGCGCGGCGGACGGACAGGGCGGGGATGCGCAGGTTGTTGATGACCACGGCGCCCTGGTCGGTCAGTTCGCTGACCTCCGGGCGCACGCGGATGCTGATGCGGTTGGCGGACAGCACGGTCGGCACGAAATCGAGGCTGACGCCGTACTTCTTGAATTCGATGGTGATCTCGTCGTACCGGCGGGCCACCGGGATGGGGAACTCGCCACCGGCGAGGAAGCTGGCGGTTTCGCCCGACTGCGCTACGAGGTTGGGTTCGGCCAGCAGGGAGATGAGGCCGTCCTGCGCGAGCGCGTCGATCATCACGTTCACGTCCGCGGAGCTGGTGTGATAGCGCCCGAGAAGGCTGGAGACCCCGTTCTCCCCGCGCAGGAACGTCGGGGCGGCCGCGTTGACGGCGCTGGACACGATGTCGCGCCCGGTTGCCAGCCCAAAGGCGAAGTTGCCGACGTTGACCAGGGACTCCCAGTTGAAGCCGAGCTGCTTGCTGATGGCGCGCGACACCTCGGCGACCCGGACGCGCAGATTGATCTGTGCGCCGGAGGCGACCGTCATGCGGTTGATGACCGCCTGTTCCTTGCCGCTATGAATGCGGGCGATCTCCATGACGCGCTGGGCCTCGACCGGCGTCGCGACCTGGCCGCCCAGGATCAGCCCCCCCGGCGCCGATTCCACGGAGATCTGGCGATCCGGCAGTTCGGCCGCGAGCCTTTGCCGCAGGGGGGTGATTGGAACGGTGACCGTGACCGCGTAGCTGACGACCGGCTGCTTGTTGGCGTTCAGCGCAACGACGGTGGTGCGCCCGGGGGCCTTGGCAAAGAGGAAGAGGGCGTGGCCGTCTGCTCCGGATTGGACGTCGGCGATGTCCGGGTCAGCGACGAACACCGTGGCGACGGAGCCGGCGACGGTCAGGCTCTGGCCGGTGCGCGCCTCCATGGTGATGGACTGCTCGGCCGCGTGCGCGGCGGGCGTCACCAGCAGCACGACGGTCAGGAACAGCGGGGCCAAACGGCGGGGCAGGAGGGTGTGCATGAGGGTCAGTCCTGCGTGTTGGGCGTTGCGGCGCGCGTTCCACGGATGATTTCGATGCCGCGCGCACGTGGCCCGGTGGAAGGGGGCGGCTCGTTCCCGCGCAGCGCCAGCGACACGTCGGACGCCCACGTCGGATGCTGGTCGGCGGCGTTCGATGCGGCGTCCTGCGCCGTGCCGACGCTGCGCAGCGAAAGGGCAAGGTTTCCCAGGCTGGCGGCGACGCGCAGGGCTTCGCCCTGCTGGGGCGACACCTCCAGCGTCACCGTACGCGGTCCCTGCCGCTCGGTGGCCGCCTGGCCGGCCTGCGCGCCTGTTGCCTCGCCCAACCGCTGGTCGATGGCGAGAACACGGATGTCGCGCAGCACGGTCTCGCCGGAGACCTTGCGGGCGTCGTGGTCGCCCTTGCGGAAGGTCTGCGTGAGGAGCACGTCGACCCGATCCCCGGGCCAGATCAGTCCGCTCGCCGCGCTGACCACGTCCACGGCCACGGAGACGGCGCGCATGCCCGGATTCAGGACGGCCGCGAGAAAACCGCGTTCGCCGGGCGCGACGATCTGGCCGGCAACAAGAGGCTCGCCAGGCGCGAAGGGACGGCGGAGGACCGAACCGACGACCTCCTCCTCCTTGGAGCGGCCATGCTTGAAGTAGCCTTCGGGAACGTCCGCCAGCGCCCACTTCTCCCAGCGAATGTCGCCTTCGCGCAGAAGCGTGCCGGAGGTGAGCGCGCGCGCTGCCACCAGCACGGAGGCCGTTGCCGGTTCCGGCGGCGGGGCGGCGATCGCAAAGCCCGGAGAATCCCGTGTGGCGACGAAGGCCAACGAGCCCATGGCTCCGATCATGACAAGAATAAGGAACGCGCGTAGCAGCATGGAATCCTCACATCGACTGGAATCCAAGCGTCACAATCGCGCCGAAGGCGATCGCCACGCCGTAAGGCAGCGGTCCGCCACGCCGAACGCGCCGGCATTCGGCACGCCACATGAGGCGCAGCCGTAGCGGATCGACGGGTGCGGGGCGGAACGTTCCCGGACGGGTGCGACGGTATCGGGCGCGAGCAATACAGCCGGCCGCCAAATAACCGAGGGACAGAACGCCGCCAGCAAGCAAAGTGGTGTACAGGAAATGGAAAGAATTGATGGCGCCGACCATGACGACGCTGGCTGAGATCAGCTTGACGTCGCCGCCGCCGATCAATCGCGCCGCGCACAGCAAGGACAGTGCAAGGAAGCACAAAGAAGAGGCCCCGACGGCGACCGCGAGCTCCATCATCTGGCCACCGTATAAATGTCTGCCGACAGCGACCGCGACGATAGCCATGGAAATGGAGTCCGGGATCACGCGGAGCGTGACGTCGTATGCCGCCGCTGCGGCGTACAATGCGAAAATCGCCAGGAGGACTGTGCCGTCGGAAAGCAGAGCAGCCGATATCATGGCAAGTCCCCCCGGCGATCTCGAGGCCTTAGCCGAGGGCAGCGGTAATGGCAGCCCACGTGCCCTGCAGTGCCGCCGCCGCCGGGGGCACGGCAACCGTCAGCATGATCACGATGGCGGCGGCGATCACGCCGTACTCAAGGGCAGTGACGCCCTTTTTGTCCTTCGCGGTGGATGACACGGAAAGGGAGACGCCATCAATGATGGCGCGAATAATTCTCATCGCGACCTCCAGTTTATAGATTGTTTGATGACAAGGAAGCGAATACTTTGCTTTCCTTGTGAAAGCATTAAGGCAAAAACAATGTTCCGGTGTCACTACCGTCATGGATGTTAATTCTTTGGGGCGACAAGAATCCTCAAAGACTAGCCAAAGGGACTAGGTGAGCCTTGGTGCGTCCAACGGAAACATTCAATCTGTTTGAAGACAATGATGGCATGGACGAGCGCTGCAATCCGTGAGGATGTGACGCTTGGTTTCCGGCCGGCTTCATCGGCGCGGGCAGCGGAGCGATACGCGACCACGGACGCTCGGGAAGGCGGGGAGCAGCCGATCGCGGCGCGGTCTCGCGGCCGTCTCCCGGAGCATGGCGTATATGAGTTCTATATACGGGAGAGGCCCGCCCCACCTCGAATTTATACGCGCTTCGGGCGCACCCTGGATCCGGCGGAGGAACGTCGCAAGCGGCTGCGCTTCACCTGGATTGAGGCGGACTCAGCCGCACGCGCCCAGCCCTGCCATCACGACAAACCGCGTGCCTCGGAGGCCGACCATGCTCGACATCATCGCCCTGGCGATCACCCTCGCGTTCTTCGCCGCCTCGGTCGCATACGTCCACACCTGCGACCGGCTGTAGGGAGAGTGCCATGATCCTCAACTACGCCCTGGCTGGGCTGGTGACCGCCGGCCTGCTCGCGTACCTGGTGTACGCGCTGATCCGCCCCGAACGGTTCTGAGGAGCCCTCCCATGACCGTCCTTGGCTGGACCCAGATCCTCCTCTTCGTTGCCGTGGTGGTCGCCGTCACCCGGCCGCTCGGCGGCTTCATGACGCGCGTCTTCACCGGTGAGCGTACACTCCTGACACCGCTGCTCCGCCCGGTCGAGCGCGGGCTCTACCGCCTCGCCGGCGTGGACGACGCGGCGGAGCAGCACTGGGTGACCTACGCCGTCTCCATGCTGCTGTTCAGCGCCGCCGGCATGCTGCTGCTCTACCTGATGCAGCGCGTCCAGGGCGCGTTGCCCTTCAATCCGGCCGAGATGGCCGCCGTCCCCGCCGACCTCGCCTTCAACACCGCCGCCAGTTTCACGACCAACACCAACTGGCAGAACTATGGCGGCGAGAGCACGATGTCCCACTTCGTGCAGATGGCCGGGCTGACGGTGCAGAACTTCGTCTCGGCAGCGACCGGCATCGCGCTGGCCGTGGCGCTGGTGCGCGGCTTCACGCGGACCTCGGCGCGCACGGTGGGCAATTTCTGGGTCGATCTGACGCGCGGCACGCTTTACGTCCTGCTGCCGCTCTGCCTCGTCTACGCGCTGTTCCTGGTCTGGCAGGGCGTGCCGCAGACGCTGGGCGCCGCGGTGGAGGCCACGACGCTGGAGGGGGCGAAGCAGACCCTGGCGCTCGGTCCCGTGGCCTCGCAGGAGGCGATCAAGATGCTGGGCACCAACGGCGGCGGCTTCTTCAACGCCAACTCGGCCCACCCCTTCGAGAATCCGAACGCGCTGACCAATCTGGTGCAGATGGTGTCGATCTTCGCGCTCGGCGCCGGACTGACCAACCTGTTCGGCCGCATGGCCGGCGACGAGCGCCAGGGCTGGGCCATTCTCGCCGCCATGGGTGTGCTGTTCCTCATCGGCGTCACCATCGCCTACTGGGCCGAGGCCCAGGGCAACCCGGCCTTCGCCGGCTTCGGCGTCGATCCGGCGGCCGGCAACATGGAGGGCAAGGAGACCCGCTTCGGCGTCGCCCTGAGCGCGCTGTTCGCCGTGGTGACCACGGCGGCTTCGTGCGGCGCGGTCAACGCCATGCACGACAGCTTCATGCCGCTGGGCGGCATGGTGCCGATGGTCAACATGATGTTGGGCGAGATCATCATCGGCGGCGTCGGCGCCGGCCTGTACGGCATGCTGCTGTTCGCCATCGTGGCGCTGTTCGTCGCCGGGCTGATGGTCGGCCGCACGCCGGAATACCTCGGCAAGAAGCTGGAGGCGAAGGAGGTCAAGATGACCATGCTCGCCGTGCTGTGCCTGCCGCTGATGATGCTGGGCTGGACCGCCATCGCCGTGGTGCTCGACACCGGCACCGCTTCCATGGCCAACGCCGGGCCGCACGGCTTCTCGGAGGCGCTCTACGCCTACGTCTCCGGTGCGGCCAACAACGGCAGCGCCTTCGGTGGGCTGACCGGCAACACGCTCTGGTACAACCTGACGATCGCCACCGCCATGCTGGTCGGCCGCTTCTTCGTCATTGTGCCGATGCTGGCCATCGCCGGCTCGCTGGCTGCCAAGAAGCGCGTCCCGGCGTCCGCCGGCACCTTCCCGACGCACGACACGCTGTTCGTCGGCCTTCTGGTCGGCGTCATCCTGATCGTTGGCGGCCTGACGTTTTTCCCGGCGCTGGCCCTCGGCCCCGTGGTCGAGCACCTGGCGATGAACGCCGGCACCCTTTTCTGATCGGACCACGCTCATGCAATCCCCGTCGAAAAAAAGCAAACGGTCACCGGTTGCCACGATGCTCGATCCGGCGATCCTGGGGCCGGCGCTGGCTGAGTCCGTCCGCAAGCTCGACCCGCGGCTTATGGTCCGCAATCCCGTCATGTTCTGCGTCGAGGTCGTCGCGGCGCTGACCACGCTGCTGTTGCTGCGCGATCTGGCGACCGGTGCCGACGGCATCGGCTTCGCCCTGCAGATCGTGATCTGGCTGTGGTTCACGCTGCTGTTCGCCAACGTCGCCGAGGCGGTCGCCGAGGGGCGCGGCAAGGCACAGGCGGCCAGCCTGCGCCGGACCAAGACCGAGACCAACGCCCGCCTGCTCGGCCCGGACGGCGAAGTCAGGCAGTTCGTGCCGGCCACCAGCCTGAAGCCGGGCGACGTGGTGCTGGTCGAGGCCGGCGACCTGATCCCCTCCGACGGCGAGGTGATCGAGGGCGTCGCCTCGGTCAACGAGGCCGCCATCACCGGCGAGTCGGCGCCGGTGATCCGCGAATCCGGCGGCGACCGCTCGGCGGTCACCGGCGGCACCCAGGTGATCTCCGACCGGATCAAGGTGCGCATCACCGCGGCGCCCGGCTCGACCTTCCTCGACCGCATGATCGCGCTGGTCGAGGGGGCGCAGCGCCAGAAGACGCCGAACGAGATCGCACTGAACATCCTGCTGACCGGCATGACGATCATCTTCGTCATCGCCGTGGCGACCATTCCAAGCTTCGCGGCCTACGCTGGCGGTTCGGTGAGCGTGCTGGTGCTGGTGGCGCTGTTCGTCACGCTGATCCCCACCACCATCGGCGCGCTGCTGTCGGCCATCGGCATCGCCGGCATGGACCGGCTGGTGCGCTTCAACGTGCTGGCGATGAGTGGACGCGCGGTCGAGGCGGCGGGCGACGTGGACACGCTGCTGCTCGACAAGACTGGCACCATCACGCTGGGCAACCGGCAGGCCGCCGAATTCCTGCCGGTGGCCGGGGTCGGCGAGCGCGACCTCGCCGATGCCGCGCAGCTGGCCTCGCTGGCCGACGAGACGCCGGAGGGCCGCTCCATCGTCGTGCTCGCCAAGGAGAAATACGGCATCCGCGGCCGCGAGATGACGGACCTGCACGCCCACTTCATCCCGTTCTCCGCCCAGACCCGCATCAGCGGCATCGACACCGACGGCGTGTCGGTCCGCAAGGGCGCGGTGGACGCGGTGCTCACCCACGTGCAGGGGACCGGGCGGAGCGCGCTGTCCGGCGGACGTGGCGGCGCCGTCGCGGCGGTCCGCCCGGTCCCGGCGGCCGATGCCGTCGAGCGCGAACTCCAGGCCATTGCCGAACGCGTCGCCAAGGCCGGCGGCACGCCGCTGGCGGTGGCGAAGGACGGCCGGCTGCTCGGCGTCATCCACCTGAAGGACATCGTCAAGGGCGGCATCTGCGAGCGCTTCGCCGCGCTGCGCCAGATGGGCATCCGCACGGTGATGATCACCGGTGACAACCCGATGACCGCGGCCGCCATCGCCGCCGAGGCCGGGGTGGACGACTTCCTCGCCCAGGCGACGCCGGAGGCCAAGCTGCAGCTCATCCGTGACGAGCAGGCGAAGGGCAAGCTGGTCGCCATGTGCGGCGACGGCACCAACGACGCGCCCGCGCTCGCCCAGGCCGATGTCGGCGTGGCGATGAACACCGGCACCATGGCGGCGCGCGAGGCCGGCAACATGGTCGACCTCGACAGCGATCCGACCAAGCTCATCGAGATCGTCGCGATCGGCAAGCAGCTGCTGATGACCCGCGGCGCCCTGACCACCTTCTCCATCGCCAACGACGTGGCGAAGTATTTCGCCATCATCCCGGCGATGTTCCTCGCCTTCTACCCGCAGCTCGGCGCGCTGAACGTCATGGGACTGGCAAGCCCGGAGAGCGCCATCCTGTCGGCGATCATCTTCAACGCGCTTATCATCGTCGCGCTGATCCCGCTGTCGCTGAAGGGCGTCCGGTACCGGGCTGTCGGCGCCGCCGCGCTGCTGCGCCGCAACCTGCTGATCTACGGCCTGGGTGGCCTCGTCATTCCGTTCGCCGGCATCAAGGCGATCGACGTGATCGTCACCGCCATCGGCCTCGTGTGAGGATCCGGACATGCTCAAGGAACTGCGTCCCGCGCTGGTCATGACCGCCGCCCTGACGGTGATCACCGGCCTCGTCTACCCGCTTGCGGTCACCGGAATCGCCCAAGGGCTCTTCGGGCACCAAGCCAACGGCAGCCTGATCGTCAAGGACGGCACCGTGATCGGCTCCGAGCTGATCGGCCAGTCCTTCACCGGCGAGCGCTACTTCCAGCCGCGCCCATCGGCGACCACCGGCCCCGACCCCACCGACCCGGCGAAATCGGTGGCGGCGCCGTACAACGCGGCCAACTCGATGGGCTCGAACCTCGGTCCGACCTCGAAGGCGCTGGTCGAGCGCGTGCAGGCCGACGCCGAGCGGCTCAAGGCGGAGAATCCCGGCAAGCCGGTGCCCGTCGATCTGGTCACCACCTCGGCCAGCGGGCTCGATCCCGACCTCTCGCCGGCTGCGGCCGAGTTCCAGGTGCCGCGCGTCGCCAAGGCGCGCGGGCTGCCGGAGGAGCGGGTCCGGCGGCTGGTCGAGGAGAACACCGTGCCGCGCCTGTTTGGCCTGCTCGGCGAGCCGACGGTCAACGTGCTGAAGCTCAACCTTGCCCTCGATGCGGCGTTGTCCCGATAGGAGGCAAAGGGGAACCGCCATGCCCGACGCCGGCCCGCACGTCCTCGTCGCCGACAGCGGCCCCGCCATCCGGTTCCATCGCCACAGGAACCTGAAGGCCGAGGGATACCCCACCGACGCGACGTGCGGCCGGACGGTGCCGCAGGCCGCCGTCGGGTGAGGAGTCTTCGGGAATTGCGTGGGGCCGTCTGGGGCACGACCCCGCCCGGGCGGCTCCCATATCTCCGCGTCGCCATCCGCGCGCCGCGGCGTAAGATCGAGCCGGACCAGGAGCCACTCCGGGATATCCTGGCGGAGCCGCGTGTCGGCCATCGGCTGGCGCCGCCGGTGCGCTGGGCCGGGCCCGGCGAGACGAGGGCATGCGCATGAACGACGACTCATCCGGGCGCACCATCCGCCCCTCGCCCGACGCGCTGCTGCGTCAGGCGGAGCGGGAGGAGGGCGGCCGGCTCAAGATCTTCCTCGGCGCCGCGCCCGGCGTCGGCAAGACCTACGAGATGCTGCAGACGGCGCACGCCAAGCGCCGCGAGGGCCTCGACCTCGTCGTCGGCATCGTCGAGACGCATGGCCGGCGTGAGACCGAGGCGCTGCTCGCCGGGTTCGAGGTGATCCCGCGCCGGCGCGTCGAGTACAAGGGGCGCGCGCTGGAGGAGATGGACCTCGACGCCATCCTGGCCCGCCGGCCGCGGATCGTCCTGGTGGACGAGCTGGCCCACACCAACGTGCCGGGCAGCCGCCACGCCAAGCGCTACCTGGACGTCGAGGAACTGCTGGCCGCCGGGATCGACGTCTACACCACGCTGAACATCCAGCACGTCGAGAGCCTCAACGACGTGGTCGCCAAGATCACCCGCGTGCGGGTGCGTGAAACGGTGCCGGATTCGATCCTCGACCGCGCCGACGACATCGAGATCATCGACCTTGCGCCCGAAGACCTGATCCAGCGCTTGCATGAGGGCAAGGTCTACGTGCCGCGTACGGCGGAGCGCGCGATCCGCCACTATTTCTCGCCCGGCAACCTGACGGCGTTGCGCGAGCTGGCGCTGCGCCGCACGGCGCAGCGGGTGGACGAGCAGTTGCTGACCCACATGCAGGCGCACGCCATCTCCGGCCCCTGGGCCGCCGGCGAACGCCTGCTGGTGTGCGTCAACGAGGACCCCAACGTCGCCGCGATGGTGCGCTACGCCCGCCGGCAGGCCGAGCGCCTGCGGGCACACTGGACGGCGGTCCACGTCGAGACGACGCGGGCGTTGCGGCTCAGCGAGGCCGACCGCGACCGCATCGCCGATGCGCTGCGGCTGGTCGAGCGCCTCGGCGGCGAGGCGGTGACGGTCCCCGGTACCGACGTGGCGTCCAGCGTCGTCGCCTACGCGCGGGCCAACAACGTCACCCACATCGTCATCGCCAAGTCGGGCCGCTCGCGCTGGTCGGAACTGCTGCACGGCTCGGTGGCGCACGACCTGATCCGTTGCGCCGGTGACATCAGCGTGCACGTGATCGCCGGCGATTCCGGCGAGCCGATCCCGCCGAAGACGGTCAGGACCGCCCCGGTGCCGCGCAAGCCGGTCGAGTGGTGGCCCTATCTGGCGAGCACCGGGTACGTCGCCGTGGCGCTCGGCGCCGTCCACGTGCTGCGCCTCGTGCTCGACCTCAACAACATCGCGCTGGTGTTCCTGACCGCGGTGCTGGCCAGCGCCGTCACCGGCGGCCTGGGACCGTCGCTCTTCGCCAGCCTGATCAGCGTGCTGGCCTTCAACTTCTTCTTCCTGCCGCCCTTGCACACCTTCACCATCGCCGACCCGGAGAACATCGTCGCGCTGTTCTTCTTCGCGTTGGTGGCGGTGATCGCCAGCAACCTGACGGCGCGGGTGCGCGCCCAGGCGGTGGCGGCGCGCCAGCGCGCCAAGACCACCGAGGACCTCTACCGGTTCAGCCGCAAGCTGGCCGGCGTCGTCACCATGGACGACCTGCTGTGGGCCACCGCCTACCAGATCGCCGCGATGCTCAGGGTCCGCGTGGTGGTGCTGCTGCCGGAAGGGGAGACGGTGGCGGTGCGCGCCGGCTACCCGCCGGAGGACGTCATCGACGACGCCGATCTGGCGGCGGCGAAATGGGCGTGGGAGCACAATCGGCCCGCCGGCGCCGGTGCCGACACGCTGCCGGGCGCCAAGTGGCTGTTCCTGCCGATGCGCACCGGCCGCGGCGCCGTCGGCGTGGTGGGGATCGATACCGACCGGCCCGGCGCCCTGCTCACCCCGGACCAGCGCCGCCTGCTCGACGCGCTGATCGACCAGGCAGCGCTGGCCATCGAGCGGGTCACCCTCGCCGAAGACGTGGACCGCGCCCGATTGGCGGCGGAAACCGAGCGGCTGCGCTCGGCGCTGCTGACCTCCATCTCGCACGACCTGCGCACGCCGCTGGCGTCGATCCTCGGCTCGGCCACCAGCCTGAACAGCTATGGGCCGATGCTCGACGAGGCGGACCGCAAGGAGCTCACGACGACCATCCAGGAGGAGGCGGAGCGCCTCAACCGCTTCATCGCAAACCTGCTGGACATGACGCGGCTCGAATCCGGCGCGATCCGTCCGCGCACCCTGCCGGTCGATCTCGCCGAAGTGGTCGGCAGCGCGCTGGAGCGGGGCGGGAGGATCCTCGCCGGGCACCGGGTGGAGGTCGACCTCGCCGGCGACCTGCCGATGCTGAACCTGGATTCCGTGCTGTTCGAACAGGTGCTGTTCAATCTGCTCGACAACGCCGCCAAGTACGCGCCGGCCGGCTCGCGGATCGACGTGCGGGCACGGCGTGAGGGAGAGGGCGTGCGTGTCGAGGTCCAGGACGAGGGCGACGGCATCCCGCCGCAGGATCTGGAACGGATCTTCGACAAGTTCTACCGTGTTCACGCCCAGGACCGGCAGCGGGCAGGCACCGGGCTGGGGCTCGCCATCTGCCGCGGCTTCGTGGAGGCGATGGGCGGGACCATCGTGGCCGGAAACCGTCGCGACCGACCGGGGGCTCTGTTCACCCTCACGCTTCCGGCCGCAGCCGAGGTGCCCAGGATGGAGGAGGAGATGGCGCCATGAAATCGGACAGCGTGCCGGTGCGGGTGCTCGTCGTTGATGACGAGCCGTCGATCCGCCGCTTCCTGCGCACCAGCCTGGCGGTGCAGGGCTACGACATCACCGAGGCGGACGACGGCGCCAGGGCGCTGGACGAGGTGCGCCGCCGCACGCCCGACCTGATCGTCCTCGACCTCGGGCTGCCGGTGATGGGCGGGCAGGAGGTGATCCGCCGGCTGCGGGGCGAAGGAGTGACGCTTCCCATCATCGTGCTGTCCAGCCGCATGGACGAGGCCGGCAAGGTGGAGGCGCTCGATCTCGGCGCCGACGACTACGTGACCAAGCCCTTCGGCATGGATGAACTGCTGGCGCGCATCCGCGCCGCGCTGCGTCATCGCCTGCAGCAGCAGGGCGAACGGCCGGTGTTCCGCAGCGGCGACCTGACGGTCGATCTGGTGCGCCGGCTGGTGACGGTGCGCGGGGCGGAGGTGAAGCTGTCGCCCCGCGAGTACGACCTGCTGCGCCTGCTGGTGGCGCACGCCGGCAAGGTGTTGACGCACCGCTTCATCCTGAAGGAGGTCTGGGGCGGCGAGACCGACATCCAGTACCTGCGCATCTACATCCGCCAGCTGCGCCAGAAGATCGAAGCGGATTCCGAACGCCCCCGGCACATACAGACCGAGACCGGCGTCGGCTACCGCCTGCGCGCGCCGGACTGAGACACGCTGCCCCTTGAGAGTGCGACCATGGACGTTGCTGACCTCCTGAGCCCCGGCCACGTTATCGCGAAGCTGCCGGCGGGCGACAAGCGGACGTTGCTGACCGACCTTGCACGCCGTGCCGCCGCCGCGACCGGGCTGCGGCAGTCGGCGATCCTGGAGGCCCTCAGCGGACGCGAGGCCCTGGGCTCCACCGGCGTGGGCGGAGGCGTGGCCATTCCGCACGCCCGTATCGCGGGCCTGGACCGCTTCTTCGGGGCATTCGCCCGTCTGGAGCGGCGGATCGACTACGACGCGGTGGACGAGCAGCCCGTGGATCTCGTCTTTCTGCTCCTGGTGCCGCCGCACGCGGCGAATGAGCATCTTCAGGCGCTTGCGTGCGTCTCACGCCGGCTGCGTGATCGGAGCATGGCGGATCTCCTGCGCCGGGCGACGGATGCGGAGGCGCTGTATGCGGCGCTGGCAGGGGAAGCTGGTCGCTGAGACCCACGCCGGATCAGGGGGCGGCCGGGGCTTCGCCGTCCGCTCCCCTATCGAACACCCTGCGGATGGCGTCACGCTTGGTGGTGCGCACGCCAAGGCCGTCCTGCTCCGGCGGCACGGTGGTCGCGATGAGGGGCGCCGCGGGCGCCGGCGCTCGCAACGAACTTCGGAGCGCCAACGGGACCCGATGTGGTCCGGATTGGAACATCGAGCATCGCCTTTTCAGCCGGCGTGAGGTGTCGGACCGTACCCGTCGGCAGATCGCCCAGCCGCACTCCGCCCACATTGATGCGCACGAGGCGGAGCACCTCCGCCCCGACAGCGCCGAGCAGGCGCCGGATCTGGCGGTTCTTGCCTTCGCAGAGGACGACTTCGAGCCATGCGTTGCGTGCGCCGGCCCGGAGCAGGCTTGCCGACTTTGCGACAAGGCGTTCGCCATCGAGCACCATGCCCGCCTCCAGGCGTTCCAGCATGCCCTCGTTCGGCAGGCGGTCGATCTGGACGTGATAGATCTTCTCAACGTTCGATGCGGGATCCAGCACGCGTTGCGCCCAACGGGTGTCGTTGGTCAGGAGCAGCAGGCCCTCGCTCGCCTTGTCGAGACGTCCCACGGGCGCAACGAACGGGAGATCGATCCCCTCCAGGCAGTCGTAGACCGTTGCGCGCTCGTGCGGATCATCCCGGGTTGTGACGAGGCCCCGCGGCTTGTTGAGCATCAGGTAGACCTTGCGCTCGGCCACGACCGGCGCGCCATCGACGGTGATGCGGGCGCGTCCGGGATCGACGCGGGCCGTCGCGACGCGGACGACCCGGCCATCGACACGCACGCGCCCCTCGCCGATCAGTGCCTCGGCTTGCGTGCGGGAGCAGAACCCGAGCTTTGACAGGGCGCGCGGCAGGCTGACGATGGCGCCATTCGGCCCCCTCGATCCAGCCGTTCCCCGCGATGGGGATGGCCTTCTCATAATGGTGTCGCCCCTGCATCGAGCAACGGGGGCACGCAGTGCCGTTGCCCGGTGTCGCAGTCCGCAAACGCGACCTGGGAGCCAAAGGTGACATTTGACTTCGGCCAGGAGCCGTCCGCCCCCTCCGGAGCCTGTCCAGGCGGCCGATCAATCGCTCGCGGCAGGCATCCGTAGTCCGGCCCTCCGATCCAGATCAGCGGCCGGTCTGCTCCCATGGTCATCTTGGCGTATCCTCGAACGCACCGCGACCGCGATGCAGGCTGGGAGGAATTCTCGCCGATGCGACCCGCCGGCTGCTATCCGTATGATTGCGGAATGCATGCTGTAAGCGAGTTGACTGGGGTATTTTGTAAGTTGACGGCGGGTTTTTTTGGTTCCGTATTGTTGCGGATATTCTGGTTTGGCGGTTGCTGACTGCCCTTTTGAGAAGCGAGTCTCGGGATCAGGGCTCGCCGGCTGCCTCGGGCTGCGAGCGCCGCGCCTCGCGGCGCTTGCGGCGGACGATCATTGGCGGGCAGACATGCTCGTTGAAATAGAGTGTCTGGCACTTCAGGCATTGGATGCATTCGTTGGGGTTGATCTCCCCCGTCGGGTGGATGGCCTGGACCGGGCAGCGCTGTTCGCAGATCCGGCATTCCCGGCCGCACTGGTGATGCCGCTTCAGCCACTGGAACATCCGCAGCCGCGCCGGGATCGCCAGCGCCGCCCCCAGCGCGCACAGATAGCGGCAATAGAAGCGCTCGATGAAGAGGCCGGCCGCCAGCAACGCCAGCGGAAACAGCACCCACGGCCCGTCCCTTAGGAACCGCAGCGTGATGGCGGTCTTGAAGGGCTCCACCTCGGCCCCGGCGGTCGCCAGTTCCATGGACGTGAGCGACAGCGCGAACAGGACGATGACGGTGACGTACTTGATCGGCCAAAGCCGCTCGTTCAGGCCGAACGGCAGGCGGACCTGCGGCACGCGCAGGGCGCGCGCCGCGCGGTTCGTCAGCTCCTGAAGCGCGCCGAAGGGGCACAGCCAGCCGCAGAAGACGCCGCGTCCCCAGAACAGCAGCGCGATGGCGACGTATCCCCACAGGATGAACATGAGCGGGGCGAGCAGGAAGAAGTTCCAGTCGAAGCCGGTCAGCAGCGCGTTGGTGAAGGTCAGCACGTTGATGACCGAGAGCTGCGCGTTGGCGTACCAACCGATCCAGACCAGGGTGAACAGCAGCAGGCCGATCCGGATTCGGTCGTGCAGGCGCGGCCGGCGGGCGATGGCGTCCTGGAAGACGAGGATCCCGGTCAGCGCCAGGAGGCCGACGCCGAGCACGGCGATCCGGACGCGCTGGCTCCACCACACGTCCCGCCAGTCGGGTGCGGCCACCGGGGCCGACGACCGTGCGCCGGCCGTGGCCGGAAGATAACGGTCCGGCAGTGAATACGGCAGCGTGAAGCTGGCGAAGACGGGGTCCCCTCCAGCGCCTTGCGCGGTGACGAGCAGATCGAGGCGCCAGGGCCGCGTCGGATCGAAGCCGGAATCCGCGGGCATGACGAACAGCGCGGTTTCCCGGAACTCCGGCGCGCCGGCCAGCACAACCCGGTCCACCGGGCGGTGCTGGCGCGCCGCGAGGCGGAACGTCCTGGTTCCCTGCACCACCTGAACGCGGTCGAACAGCCCGGCCCTCCGCCACTCGGTTCCCTTGAAGGAGTAGAGGCCGCTGCCGCCGACGAACAGCGCGGACTCGCCCGGCGCCAGCCCGCCGATCAGCTCGGTGTAGGCCCGGTCGCCCAGCAGGTTGCGGCCGATCCGCGCGGGATCGACCAGCGCCACGGCCAGCGTGCTGAAGTTGCCCTCGTCCGGGCCGTCGAGCCCCGGAAGCTCCTGCGCCCCGTGGCTGCGCAGGGCGGTGCGCACCGCCCCCACGGACAGGTGGAGAAGCCGGATCGAGCCGTCGGTGCGCAGGTCTTCCCAGGACGCCGGGGCGAAGGCCTCCGCCCGGAAGCGGGGTTCCGTGCCGCCGCCCGCGCGGCCGAGCCCGAGGGTGTCGGCGACGATGCGGCTGGCCCCGGTGATCAGCGCGTTCAACGACAGCGACGTCACCGTGGCGCCGCTGATCCCGTCCACCGCCTCGCCATCGGGCAGCGTCATCGCGCGCAGCCGGACGGGCCGATCCGCCGAAAGGCCGCGATACTGGTCCACAAAGGCCTGGATGTGCCGGTCGTCGATGCCCAGCACGAGGATCGGTTCGTGGTGCTCCACCAGCCGCACGCCGGTGATCCGGCCATCCAGGTCCAGGCCGATGGCCACGTTGATCGGCTTTGTCGAATAGCCCGCCGAACTGACCACATCGGCGCTGAAGAACGCGTAGCCGACGACGCGCCCGTCCTTGTACGCCGGATAGGCCTTAACCTCGGCCAGAAGCTCGCCAAAGCTTTCCGCTCCGGGAACGGTCGCGGCCAGGGCGGTGTCCGGCCGTTCCGGTGCCGCAGCGGCGCTGCCGGACCACAGGGCGGTGAAAAGAATTAGGGAAACTAAGCAAATTGTCAGCAAACTGCCGGCCGATCCAGGGCGAGCGGTTCGAGCTTTCGCGATGTGGGTAATACTCATGGTCATACGGCCAATAAACCTATCGCGGAATCGGATGTTCGACTCGCCTGCGCATCGTAGTATAAGTGTTGTGTGAACAGAATAACTCTGTGATCGCTTCCCATGCGCGTGCCAACAAGTTGATCAAACGACTTCCGTCAAGTCTGGACGCCAAACGAGGGGTGAAGAAATGACGTTCGTCAATTGGACCGCTGGTGTGAGTGTCGCGGCTGCGGTCGCGCTGTCGCTCGGCGCCGCGCCGGTGTCGGCCCAGCAGCCGAAGACGCAGCAGCCCTCGGCGCAGAAGCCTTCCGACGATCCGGCGTCCGACCAGGCCCGGCGGGACCAGCAGGCCCAACCCCGGCAGCAGTCGGTCGAGCAGCCGGGCGGGCCGCAACAGGGCGAACACCCGAAACCCGAGGTCGTGCACAAGACCCAGCCGGGCGACCAGTACCAGCCCAGCCACAACATCCTGTCGGAAGAGACGAAGGACCAGCCCGGCGCCAGGCCCGGCGTCCCGCAACTCAGCGCGGCGGAGTTCGAGCAGGCGAAGACGATCTATTTCGAGCGGTGCGCCGGCTGCCACGGCGTCCTGCGCAACGGGGCCACCGGCAAGCCGCTGACGCCGAACCTGACGCGGGAGCTGGGCTACGACTACCTGCGCAACTTCATCACCTACGGCTCGCCGGCCGGCATGCCCAACTGGGGCTCGTCGGGCGAGTTGAATCCGCAGCAGGTCGAGCTGATGGCCAAGTACCTGCTCAACGACCCGCCGCAGCCGCCCGAATTCGGCATGGGCGAGATGCGCAAGTCCTGGAAGGTCGTGGTGCCGCCGGACCAGCGCCCGAAGCAGAAGATGAACACGCTCAACATCGAGAACCTGTTCTCGGTGACCTTGCGCGATGCCGGGCAGGTGGCGCTGATCGACGGCGACACCAAGCAGATCGTCAACATCATCACCACCGGCTACGCGGTTCACATTTCCCGCCTGTCGGCGTCCGGGCGCTATCTCTACGTCATCGGCCGCGACGGCAAGATCGATCTGATCGACCTGTGGATGGAAAAGCCGGACACCGTGGCGGAGATCAAGATCGGCCTCGAGGCCCGCTCGGTCGAGACGTCCAAGGCCAAGGGCTGGGAGGACAAGCTCGCCATCGCCGGTGCCTACTGGCCGCCCCAGTACGTCATTATGAACGGCGACACGCTGGAGCCGCTGCGCATCGAATCGACCCGCGGCACCATCGTCGATACCCAGGAATACCATCCCGAGCCGCGCGTGGCCTCGATCGTCGCGTCGCACTTCTCGCCGACGTTCATCGTCAACGTGAAGGAGACCGGCAAGATCCTGGTCGTGAACTACGAGGACCTGAAGAACCTCAAGGTCACCAGCATCAACGCCGACCGCTTCCTGCATGATGGAGGGTTCGACTCGACCCGGCGGTACTTCCTCGTGGCGGCCAACGCCCGGAACAAGGTCGCGATCATCGACACCAAGACGAACGAGCTGGTGAAGATCGTCGAGACCGGCACGACGCCGCACCCGGGGCGCGGCGCCAATTTCGTCCATCCGACGTTCGGCCCGGTGTGGGCGACCAGCCACCTCGGCAGCGAGGCCATCAGCCTCATCGGCACCGATCCGGAGAAGCACCCGCAGCAGGCGTGGACGGTCGTGCAGGAGCTGCTGGGGCAGGGCGGCGGATCCCTCTTCATCAAGACGCACCCGAACTCGCGGAACCTGTGGGTCGACACCCCGCTCAACCCCGAGCCCTCGGTGGCCGGCAGCGTCGCCGTGTTCAACCTCGACGATCTCGGCGCCGGGATCCAGGTGCTTCCCATCGCCGAGTGGGCCGGCATCACGGACGGCAATCCCCGCATCGTCCAGCCGGAATACAACAGGGACGGTTCGGAGGTTTGGTTCTCCGTCTGGAACGGCAAGGAGAAGACGTCGGCCATCGTCATCGTCGACGACAAGACCCGCAAGCTGAAGACGGTCATCAAAGACCCGCGGCTCGTCACCCCGACCGGCAAGTTCAACGTCTTCAACACGCAGAACGATGTCTATTGAGGTCGGTCCGGTGCGGAGCGTGGTGACGGGCAGGAACGCTGGCAGGACGGGCGGCGGGGAAGGGCACCGCCGGAGCGCCGCCGTCAGCGCCGCGATCGGCCAAGGGCGCGGAGGGTAGCCCATGCGCCTGTCGCGGCGGCGGTTCCTGACCATCACGGCGTCGGTGGCGGCGCTCGCGGGGAGAAGCGCCCCGGTGCGCGCCGCGACCCTGGCCGAGACCCTGGTGGAGTGGCGCGGCACGGTGCTCGGCGCCGCGGCGTCCCTGCGGCTCCACCATCCCGACACGGCGGCAGCCGAGCGGCTGGTCGCCGCGTGCGTCGCGGAGGTCGAGCGTCTGGACGGGGTGTTCAGCCTCTATCGCGCGGACTCGGCGCTGTCGGTGCTCAATCGCCGGGGCGTTCTCGAGGCCCCGCCATTGGATCTCGTCGAACTCCTCGGCGAGGCGCTGCGGTTCGCGGCCCTGACGTCCGGCGCGTTCGATCCGACGGTGCAGCCCTTGTGGGTTCTCCATGCCGCGCATTTTTCGCGGGAGGGTGCGGATCCCCACGGCCCGGACGCCGGAGCCGTCGCCACGGCCCGGGAACTCGTCGACCACCGCCGCGTCGCGGTGGGGCCCGCGCGCATCGCCCTGGCGCGGCGCGGCATGGCCATCACCCTGAACGGCATCGCGCAGGGGTTCATCACCGATCGCGTCGCCGACCTGCTGCGGCAGGCGGGGATGCGGGACGTGCTCATCGACATGGGGGAGATCGCGGCCCTGGGGCGGCGTCCGGACGGGCGCCCCTGGTCGGTGGGGCTCGACGGCCACGGCGATCCGGCGCCGGTGCTGCCGGTCGGCGACCGGGCGGTCGCCACGTCCAGCCCCGACGGGACCCGGTTCAGCCCGCTCTGCCACCATCTCTTCGACCCGGCAACCGGCCGCTGCGCGGACCGGGTGGACGCCGTCACCGTCGTGGCTCCGCGGGCCACGACGGCGGATGCGCTGTCGACGGCGCTCGCCATCGTGCCGCCGGAGCACGCAGGCCCCCTCCTGGAGGCCGCCGGACCGGCCTGGGCCCTCGTCACCCGCGCCGGTGAGCGGCGCCTCGTCGGAGACCTCCGGTGGGGCGATCCCCTACCGTCCTTGCGCTGATGCGACACGCCCGCCCAGGCCGGCGGTCGGCGCCACCGCCTGCAGGAATCGCGCGGCCAAGACCTGATAATCGTGATGCTGCAGCACGAAGCGCCGGCCGTTCGCGCCGAGGCGCTGCCGCTCGGCAACGGGCATCCGCCGCAAGGCGAGGATGGCCTGCGCCAGCGCGGCCGGATCGTCGGGAGCAACCGTGATCCCGCACTCGGCATCGCCGACAAGGTCGTTGCTGGCGTCGCTTCCCTGCACCACCGGGCGGCCGGCCAGCATGTAGTCGAAGATCTTGTTGGGCGAGATGCCGTAGCGATAGAGCGGGCTGCGCGCCCAGGAGACGACCAGCGCGTCCTGCCGTGTCAGGAAGGTCTGCACCGCCCGCTTGGGAATCCGGCCGAGCAGGTGGAAGTTGTCGAGCCCGTGGCGCGCGGCCTGCGCCCGCAGGGCGTCCTCGTGGTTGCCGCTTCCGACCAGCAGGAACGACACGTCCTCGTGCGCCAGCAGGCGCGCCGCCTCGACCAGGGGCTCCACCGCGTTGGACAGGTTCAGGCCGCCCGCATAGCCGATGAGAAAGCGCCCGCGCGCGCGTTCCCGTTCGATCACCGCCTCCACCTCGGCCGGCAGGTCGCCGTCGAAGGACGCCTGCGGGTGGGCGAGAGGGATGCCGTTCGGGACATGGATGAACTTCCGCGGGTTCATGCCCCGGGTCACCATGTGCTCCAGCGTGTGGGGCAGGATGGACACGACGGCATCCGCGCGGCGGTAGGCGGCGTCCTCGGCCATCTGCATCAGGCGGATGTAGGGATGGCGGGGCGAATAGCCGCCGAGCAGCATCGGGCTCAGCGGCCACAGGTCGTGCACCTCGAAGACCAGCCGCGCCCCGCTCAGCCGGGCGATCCGCGCGCCGGGATAGATGTCCAGCGGGTAGGTGGAGGAGCAGATCACGAGATCCGGCCGCACCTCGCCGGCGATATGGTCCGCGTACGCCATCAGCTTGCCGACGAAGGTCATCATGTTCACGACCCGGCCGAGGCCGTTCCCGGCGTAGCGGCCGGTCCGCAGCCAGCGGAAGCGGATCCCCTCCTCCTCGGTCGCGTCGAGGTCGGCGCGGATCTCGGGCCTGTGGGTGCGCAGGTGCGAGAAGCTTGATCCGATGACGGTCACCGCGTGCCCTTGCGAGGCCCACTCGCGGCCCAGGTAGAACGGACGATACTCCATGCCCAGGCGGTCGGAGCCGGCATAGTGGTTGATCACCAGGATGTTCATGACCGTCCTTCTGCAACGGGAACTGGAACGTGGCGGCCGGCCTGCGGCCCGCTGCCAAGCCAAGGTTTCGACGCAGGCCGGGCCGGCGATCCTGCGCCGCCCTTTCGAGGCACCTCGAATGGCGATGCGGACGTCGGCGGAGAACAGGGACGGTTCACAAACACGCAGTGCAAATGCGACTTAGTCGCAAATCAATCTTGACCGCTGCCCTGGCGAAAGGTTAGGACGCGTAGGGATAGCACTTCACCCGCTCCGGTGCGGTGCGACCGCAGCGCCCACAGGAGGTCCGGACGTGCCCAGCGAGCGGCAGCGATCCAACGGTCTGATCGCCAGCGTCCAGGAACACTATGCGGACCTGCTCCGCTTCCTGGCGCGGCGGATGGGCGATCCCGACCGGGCCGCCGACGTCGCGCACGACACCGTCCTGCGTCTGGCGGCGGCGGGGGACGCGGTGGCGGAGGTTCAGGACCCGCGCGCCTATCTGTTCCGCGTCGCCGGCAACCTCGCCATCGACACGCTGCGGCAGAACGCCCGGCGCGCCGCGGTCGCGGCAAGCGACGACGCGGTGGAGGCGGTGCCGGACCCCGCCCCGCTGCCGGACTCCACGCTGCTGGCGCGCGAGCGGGTCCGCCAGCTCGGCGCGGCGCTCGACGCGCTGCCGGCCAAGCCGCGGCAGGCGTTGCTGCTCAGCCGGATGGACGGGATGACCCACGCCCAGATCGCGGCTCGGCTCGGCGTGTCGGAGAGCATGGTGGCCAAGTACATCGCCCAGGCGCTGCGGCACTGCCGCGACCGCCTTGATCCCCCGAACGCTGGAGAATAGCGCATGCTCGCGCTGTCGTTCCGCCCCGCCGGATTCGTCGTGTGGACAGGGGAGGCGCGGCCTCCGTTGCCGGGACGCCCATGATGCCGAACGAACCACACCCGCCCATCCCGTTCCCGCCGCGGCTGAGCGACGAGGCGATCGACTGGGTGGTGCGGCTGCGCTCCGGCCGGGCGACCGCGGAGGACCACGCGGCCTTCGCGGCGTGGCGCCGGCGCAGCCCGGCGCACGCGGCGGCGGCGGCGCAGGCCGAGATGCTGTGGCGCGACATCGGCGCCGTCGGCGCACGGCCGGAGCGGACGCGGACACTCGGCCGGCGCGCCGTGCTGGGCGGCGCGGTCGCGGCCTCGGCCGCCGCGCTGGCGGTCGGCAGCGGCGTGGTCGGCCCGCTGGCCGGGCTGTACGCCGACCACGCCACGCGGGTCGGCGAGCGGCGGGAGGTCCGCCTGCCCGACGGCTCGCTGGCCGCGCTCAACACGGCGACCGCGCTGTCCGTCGCCTTCTCGGCCGGCGAGCGCCGTGTCGTGCTGCACGAGGGCGAGGCCCAGTTCGAGGTTGTCCGCGACGCCGCACGCCCGTTCGTCGTGCGCGCCGACGGCAGCGAGGTGCAGGCGCTCGGCACCGTGTTCAGCGTGCGCAACACCGGTGGGGCGGTCGAAGTGGTGGTCAGCGAGGGCAGTGTCGAGGTGCGCGGCGGCGTGCACGCGGTCCGCCTCGTCGCCGACGAGCGCGTGGCCTTCGGCATGGGCGGCGAACCGGGCGCGCCGGAGCGTGTGGACGCCCGGACGGAGACGGCGTGGCGGCGTGGCAAGCTGATCTTCAACCGCCGTCCGCTGGGCGATGTCGTAGCCGAGATGCAGCGCTACCGCCCCGGCCGCATCGCCGTGGTGGACGACCGGCTGCGGGCGCTGGAGGTCTCGGGCATCTTCGACCTCGGCGACGCCGACGGCCTGCTGCGCACGGTCGAGCAGACCATGGCCGCCCGCGTCGTCCGCATGCCGTTGCTGACGGTGATCTACTGACGGTGCGGATTGAGCCCTCCCCCCAGCGGGGCTGGGGGAGGGAACACCGCCCGAAAAAATTTTCCGCCGGGCGCTGCAAGGTCGCTCCCCTTCGTTCGTCGTAGGCTTGGAGAATGCGAATGGTTCTCGTTCGCAGAACAAACAAGAAGTGAAGAGGCTTTTGGCATGGCTGAGCGGCTGGGGTGCGTGGCGGTCGATCGGGATCGGGTGAGCAACATGCGGGCGCTGCTGCTGCTGTCCACCGCGGCGGCGCTGTGCGCCGTTCCGGCGCTCGGCCGCGCGGCGGAGGCGCCGCGGCAGACGGCACAGGCGGAGCAGGGGGTGCGCTTCCAGATCCCGGCGCAGGAGCTGGACACGGCGCTGACCGCCTTCGCCGACCAGGCCGGCCTGCGGCTGCTGTTCGCCTCGCGCGACCTCGCCGGCCTGCGGACGGCCGGGCTGAGCGGCACGCTGACGCCGGCGCAGGGGCTGCGCCAGCTGCTGTCCGGCACCGGCTACACGTGGCGGTTCAGCGACGCGCGCACCGTGGTGCTGGAGAAGGTCGCCGCGGCGCCGGGCGTCGTCGTCACCGACCCGGTCTCGGTGGAGGGGCGGCGCAGCAGCCGCGACCCCGGCGCGACCGAGGGCAGCGGTTCCTACGGCGGGTCGGTGACCACCGTCGGCTCCAAGATGCCGACGACCCTGCGCGAGACGCCGCAGTCGGTCAGCGTCGTCACCCGCCAGCGCATCGACGACCAGAACCTGAACCGGCTGGAGGACGCCATGCGCGCCACCACCGGCATGACGGTTCTGACCAACGACCAGGGCCGCTCCAGCATCTTCACTCGCGGCTACGAGCTGGACAACGCGCTGGTGGATGGCCTTCCCGCCCCGCTGTCCAGCGTCTACGGCACGCAGCCGGACCTCGTCATGTTCGACCGCATCGAGGTGCTGCGCGGGCCGTCCGGCATGCTGTTCGGCACCGGTGAGCCGGGTGGCACCGTCAATCTGGTGCGCAAGCGCGCCCAGGACCGCTTCACGGCGACGGGCTCGGCGACCATCGGGTCGTGGGAGTACCGGCGCGCCGAGGTGGACGTCGGCGGGCCGCTGACCGAGGCGGGGCGGGTGCGCGGGCGCCTCGTCGGCGCCTTCCAGGACCGCGACACCCACGTGAACGTCAACCACAACCGCACCAAGGTCGGCTATGGCACCGTCGACGTCGACCTGACCGAGAACACCACGCTGTCGCTCTCCGCGGCGCGGCAGGAGGCCGCCGTCAACCCGTTCAACGGCCTGCCGGCCTACGCGTCCGGGCAGCTGCTGGACGTCGATCGCTCGACCTTCATCGGCGCCGACTGGAACCGCTTCAAGAACGACATCACCGACGGCTTCGCCGAGCTGGAGCACCGTTTCGAGGGCGGCGGGCGCGCCCGCGCCGCCGTCCGCTACAGCGACCGCGACGTCGACTTCAAGTACGCCTACTCGCGCAGCGCCGTCGACCCGCGCACCAACACCACGGGCCTGACCGTGCTGGCGCGCCAGTACTGGGAGGAGTCGCTCTCGGCCGACGCCAACGTCAGCCTGCCGTTCAGCCTGCTGGGCCAGACGCACACCGTGCTGGCCGGCGTCGATTACCGGCGCTACCAGCAGAAGCTGTACCAGGGGCAGGCCAACTTCGGGCCGGCCATCAACGTCTACAACCCGATCTCCAACGTGGCTGAGCCGGCGACGCCCTTCACCACGCGCACCGAGAACGAGCCGATCCAGTACAGCGCCTACGGCCAGCTGCGCCTGAAGCCGGTCAGCCCGCTGACCGTGCTGCTGGGCGGGCGGCTCAGCCGCTACGAGAACACCTCCACCAACCTGGTCAACGGCGCCGTCACCACCTTCACCGAGGAGGGCAAGTTCACGCCCTACGCCGGCCTGATCCTCGACCTGACCGACACGGTGTCGGCCTACGCCAGCTACACCGACATCTTCCAGCCGCAGACCGCCACCGGCGCCAACGGCGCGGTGCTGCGGCCACGCACCGGCACCCAGTACGAGACCGGCCTGAAGGGCGAGTTCCTCGGCGGTGCGCTGAACGCCCACGCCGCGCTGTTCCGCTTGACCGACGAGAACCGCGCCATCGCCGACGCCACCCGCCCCACCGTCTCCATCGCCGCCGGCAAGGTGCGGGTGCAGGGCTTCGAAGCGGAGGTCAGCGGCACCGTGATGCCGGGCTGGGAGGTGTTCGCCGGCTACGCCTACACCCAGACCGAGTACCTGACCGCCCCGCCGGGGCAGTCCGGCACCTTCAACACCTGGACGCCGAAGCACTCCGCCACGCTGTGGACGCGCTACACCTTCCAGGACGGCCCGCTCGACGGCTTCCACGTGGGCGGTGGCCTGCGCGCCTACAGCGGCTACTTCGCCCAGTCGGGCGCCGTGCGGTTCGAGCAGGGGGGCTACACCGTCGCCGACGCCCAGATCGGCTATCAGGTCACCAAAGCCGTGGGTGTCGCGCTGTCGGTCAACAACCTGTTCGACACCAAGTACTATTCGCGCGTCGGCGGGCCGACCGTGTTCAACTTCTACGGCGAGCCGCGCAGCGCCTGGCTCAAGCTGACGGCGAAGTTCTGAGCATGCGCCGGCTCGCCCGCCTGATCCTGCCGCTGCTGCTGGCCGCCTCCCCGGCGACGGCGCAGCCCTCCGCCGTCACCGTGCCGAACAGCGAGGTGCGCGTGATGCACGCCCGCGACGACGGGCGGGAGTACCGCATCCTCGTCGCCCGGCCGGCGGGCGCGCCGCCGCCCGCCGGCTTCCCGGTGCTCTACGTGCTCGACGGCAACGCGGCGTTCGCCACGGTGGCGGAGGCGGTGCGGGTGCAGAGCCGCCGCGCCGCGGCCACCGGCGTGGCGCCGGCCGTCGTCGTCGGCATCGGCTATCCCACCGACGGGCCGTACGACGAGACGCGGCGCATCCGCGACTTCACGACGCCGGCCGATCCGGCCCGGCTGCCGCCGCGTCCGGACGGTTCGCCCTGGCCGGCCAACGGCGGTGCCGACGCCTTCCTGCGTTTCCTGGTGGAAGAGGTGAAGCCGGCCATCGCCCGCGACGTTCCGGTCGACCGCACGCGCGACGCGCTGTTCGGCCACTCGCTGGGCGGGCTGTTCGTGCTGCACACCCTGTTCACCCGCCCCGACGCCTTCCGCGCCTACGCCGCCATCAGCCCGTCCCTCTGGTGGAACGACCGCGCGATCCTGGAGGAGGAGCGGCGCTTCGCCGCCTCATCCCCGCCGTCTGGCCGCCGCCTGCTGATCGCCGTCGGCGGGCTGGAACGCCAGCGCAACATGGTGGACGACGCCGAGGCGCTGGCCGCCCGGCTGTCCGCCCCGGGCACCCTCCAGGTCGTTCAGCGCACGTTCGAGGGCGAGAACCACGGGTCCATCGTGCCGACCGCCCTCAGCCATGCCCTGCGCGCCACGCTGGGGCCGGTTCCATGAGTCCGAAAGGTCCGCCGATGCTGAGAATCCTGCTGTCCGCCCTGGCCGTCCTGCTGCCGCTGGCGTCCGCCGCGGCGGCCGACCGCGTCGAGGTCACCGACCTCGCCGGCCGCACGGTGTCGGTGCCGGCCCGTGTGGAACGCGTCATCCTCGGCGAGGGGCGCTACGTCCCGGTGCTCGCCATCCTCGACCGCGACGACCCGACGAAGCGCGTCGTCGGCCAGATGGGCGAGTTCCAGATGCTCGACCCCGGCACCTTCGCGCAGTACCGCGAACGCTTCCCGAAGCTGGCGGAGATCCAGCCCATCGGACGGGTGTCGGCGGACAGCTTCAACGTCGCCCAGGCCATCACGCTGCAGCCGGACGTCGCCATCTTCGGGCTGGAGGGGCACGGCCCCTCGCCCAAGGCCACCGAGGTCATCGCGCAGCTGGAGGCGGCGGGCATCGCCGTGGTCTTCATCGACTTCCGCCGCGATCCCCTGCTGAACACGCCGCGCAGCGTCGCGCTGCTCGGCAAGGTGCTGGGCCGCGAGGCGGAGGCTGCGGAGTTCACCGCGCTCTACGACGCCGAGCTGAGGCGCGTCACCGACCGGATCGCCACCCTTGCGGAGCGCCCGACGGTGTTCCTGGAGAGCCGGGTCGGCCTCAACGACCAGTGCTGCGAGACCATGGTGAACGGCATGATGGGCCGCTACATCGACGTGGCCGGCGGGCGCAACGCCGCGGCCGGCCTGGTGCCCGGCGAGACCGGCACCGTCAACGTCGAGCACCTGCTGACCCGCGAGCCGGACGTCTACATCGGCACCGCCACCGGCGCGCTGGCCACCATGGACAAGACGCCCAACCGCATCGTGCTGGGCGTCGGGGTGACGCCGGAGCTGGCCCGCGCCTCGCTGGAGCGCGCGACCAGGCGCACCGGCATCGCCGAGCTGACCGCGGTGCGCGAGAAGCGTGCCTTCGCCATCTGGCACCACTTCTACAACTCGCCCTTCAACGTCGCCGCCGTGCAGGCCTTTGCCACATGGCTGCACCCGCAGGCCTTCGCCGACCTCGACCCGCAGGCGACGCTGCGCACGCTGTACGAACGCTTCCAGCCGATCCCGCTGAACGGCACGTACTGGGTCGGCCTGAAATGACGGATGGCGGGGAGATGGTGGCCACGCCGCCGCTGGCGCGCGCCTACGCGCGCTTCGTGCGGCTGCGCGTCGTTCTGCTGGTCGGGCTGGCTGTGGCGCTGGTGGCGTCCTTCCTGGTGGACATCGCCACAGGACCGGCGGCGCTGCCGCTGCGCGACGTGGCCGCGGGCCTGCTCGATCGGGCGGCGCTGCCGCGCGCGCAGGGGGTGATCCTGTGGGACGTGCGGCTGCCCTACGCCGCCATGGCGGTCTTCGTCGGCGCCGCGCTGGGGCTGGCCGGGGCGGAGATGCAGACGGTGCTCAACAACCCGCTGGCCAGCCCGATGACGCTCGGCGTGTCGTTCGCCGCCACCTTCGGGGCGTCGGTCGCCATCGTGCTGGAATTGGACCTGCTCGGGCTGGGCGCCAACGTCGCCATCGCCGCCAGCGCCTTCGCCGGCGCGGCCGGGGCGACGCTGCTGATCTACGCGCTGTCGCGCAGCGTCGGGGCGACCAAGGACACCGTGGTGCTGTTCGGCATCGCCATGTTCTTCACCTTCAACGCCCTGGTCTCGCTGATTCAGTTCGTGGCGAACACCGATGCCTTGCAGCAGATCGTGTTCTGGACCATGGGAAGCCTGGCGCGCGCCACCTGGGGCAAGATCGCCGTGATCGCCGCGGTGCTGGCGCTGTGCGTGCCCCTCTCGCTGCGCGACGCCTGGGCGCTGACCGCGCTGCGCGGCGGCGAGGAGCAGGCGCGCAGCTTCGGCATCCCGGTGGAGCGGCTGCGCCTCACCGTGCTGCTGCGCGCCAGCCTGCTGGCGGCGGTGGCCGTGGCGTTCGCCGGGGCCATCGGCTTCATCGGGCTGGTCGGCCCGCACATCGCGCGCCTGCTGCTGGGCGAGGATCACCGCTTCTACCTGCCGGGCAGCGCGCTCGCCGGGGCGGTGGTGCTGTCGGCGGCCTCCATCGCCAGCAAGCTGCTGATCCCCGGGCTGATCGTGCCCATCGGCATCGTCACGGCGCTGGTCGGCATCCCGCTGTTCATGGCGCTGGTGCTCGGCCAGAGGAGGGCGTCGTGATGAGGGGATTGTCTCTGCACGGCGTGAGCGTCGGCTACGGCCGCCGCACCGTGCTCTCTGGACTGGAGCTGGAGACGGTGCCGCCCGGCGCGCTGGTGGCGGTGATCGGGCCGAACGCCGCCGGCAAGTCGACGCTGCTGAAGGCCATCGCCGGCCTGCGCCCGGCGTCCGGCCGCATCCTGCTGGACGGCGAGGACCTGACCGCCATGCCGGCGCACCGCCGGGTGCGGATGGTCGGCTACCTGCCGCAGGCGCTGCCGCAGGGCACCTCGCTGGTCGCCTACGAGGCGGTGCTGGCCGCGCTGCGGGCGGTGCGCGGCGACGGATCGGCGGAAGCGGCCATCGACGCCGTGTTCGACCAGCTCGGCCTGCGCGACCTTGCGCTCCGCCGCCTGGGCGAGATGTCGGGCGGGCAGCGGCAGATGGTCGGGCTGGCGCAGGCGCTGGTGCGCCGGCCGCGGCTGCTGCTGCTCGACGAGCCGACCAGCGCGCTCGACCTGCGCTGGCAGCTGACGGTGCTGGAGACGGTGCGCGCCATCGCCGCGCGCGACGGCTCCATCGCGCTGCTGGCCATGCATGACCTCAACCTGGCGCTGCGCACCTGCGACGTTGTGGTGGTGCTGGCGCACGGCCGGCTGCTGACCGCGGGGCCGCCGGAGCAGGCCATGAGCCCCGACGTGCTGCGCCGCGCCTACGGCATCGAAGGCCGGGTCGAGCGCTGCTCGCAAGGCTTTCCCATCGTCCTTTCCGATCGCGCCGTGCCGCGGTCCGAACCGTCCGGGAGCACCACGCCATGATCGTCTCCGAAGCCAGGGTGACGACCGCGCTGGCCAGCCGCTACCTCGTCCAGCTCTGCAAGCATTTCCGCCACAAGATCGCGGTCGAGTACGACGACGCCCGCGGCCGGGCGGAGTTCGCCATGGGCGTCTGCGTCATGGAGGCGGACGGCGGCGCCTTGTCCCTACGCTGTGAGGCGCCGGACGCGGCGGCGCTGATGCAGGTGGAGAGCATCGTCGGCCAGCACCTGGAGCGCTTCGCCTGGAAGGAGAAGCCGTCGCTGTCCTGGACTCCCGCCGGGGCGGCGTAACCGTCACGGGAGCGCGACGGCGGCAGGAAAGGACAAAACCCTAGACAACCGCTGTTCGCCGGTTCCGTTTCATGACTCAGCTTCATAAGCGCTATCGCAAATGAACGGCTGATCGCGAGCCCCTGCCCGAACAACTTCCCATCCGATGCGCAGGTGGAATGGCCGCCTCCGCATGCCGGACTGGCTTTGCCCATCCGGCAGGCCGGTGCAGAGGATGGGAGCACGACATGGACTTTCCCGGCGACCTTGACATGACCCGGCGCGGCCTGTTGCTCGGGAGCGCCGCGACCGTGGCGATGACGACGGTGCCGTTCCCCCCGCCGGCGCGCGCCGCCCCCGTTGAGACGCCCATCCCATCGCCCGCCCTGTCGCCGGTTCGGTCGAGGGTGTCGTTCACCGTGAACGGCGGATCGCACACGCTGGAGCTCGACACGCGGACCACGCTGCTCGACGCCCTGCGCGAGCATCTGCATCTGACCGGAACCAAGAAGGGCTGCGACCACGGCCAGTGCGGAGCCTGCACGGTGATCGTCGATGGGCGGCGGATCAATTCCTGCCTGACGCTGGCGGTGATGCACGAGGGCGACAGCATCACCACCATCGAGGGCCTGGGCACGCCGGGCAACCTGCACCCCATGCAGGCGGCCTTCGTGAAGCACGACGGCTACCAGTGCGGCTACTGCACGCCGGGGCAGATCTGCTCGGCCGTCGCGGTGCTCGACGAGATCAAGGCGGGCATCCCGAGCCACGCCAGCGCCGATCTGACCGCCGCGCCCCAGGCCACGGCCATCGAACTCCGCGAGCGCATGAGCGGCAACATCTGCCGCTGCGGCGCCTACTCGAACATCGTCGATGCGATCACCGAAGTCGCACGGAGGGAGGCATGAAGCCCTTCACCTACGAGCGTGCGGAGTCGCCCACGGCCGCCGCCGCGGCCGTCGCGCGCACCCCGGGCGCCAAGTTCATCGCGGGCGGAACCAACCTGCTCGACCTGATGAAGCTGGAGATCGAGGCGCCGGCGCACCTGGTCGATGTCAACGGCCTCAAGCTCGACACCGTCGAGCCGACGCCGGACGGGGGCCTGCGCATCGGTGCGCTGGTGCGCAACACCGACCTTGCCGCTGACCCGCGCGTGCGCCGCGACTACGGCGTGCTGTCCCGCGCGCTGCTCGCCGGCGCCTCCGGCCAGCTGCGCAACAAGGCGACGACGGCGGGCAATCTGCTCCAGCGCACCCGCTGCCCCTACTTCTACGACACCAGCCAGCCCTGCAACAAACGCCAGCCCGGCAGCGGCTGCGCCGCCATCGGCGGGTTCAGCCGCCAGCTCGCCGTCATCGGCGGCAGCGAGGCCTGCATCGCGACCCATCCCAGCGACATGGCGGTGGCGATGCGCGTGCTCGATGCCATGGTGGAGACGGTGCGGCCGGACGGCGCCACGCGGACCATCCCGATCGCCGACTTCCACCGCCTGCCCGGCGACACGCCGCACGTCGAGACGGCGCTGACCCCCGGCGAGCTGATCACGGCGGTGGCGCTGCCCCGGCCGGTCGGGGGCGCCCACGTCTACCGCAAGGTGCGCGACCGTGCCTCCTACGCCTTCGCGCTGGTCTCCGTCGCCGCGATCGTGCAGCGCGACGGCAGCGGACGCGTGGCGCTGGGCGCCGTCGCCCACAAGCCATGGCGCGTCGAGGCAGCCGAGGCGGAGATGCCGCGCGGCGCCAGAGCGGTCGCCGCGCGGCTGCTCGCCGGCGCCAAGCCGACGCACGACAACGCGTTCAAGCTGCCCCTGGCCGAGCGCACGCTCGCCGCGGTGCTGAGCGAAGCGAAGGGCTGAGCCATGAAGTTCGACACGCCTGCGGCCACCAACCCGATCGACCAGCTCAAGGTGATCGGCAAGCCGACCGACCGCATCGACGGCCCGCTGAAGACCACGGGCACCGCCCCCTACGCCTACGAACACCACGAGCCCGTGCCGGACGCGGCCTACGGCCATGTGGTGGGCTCGGCCATCGCCAAGGGGCGGATCACCGCGATGGACGTGGCCGCCGCCAAGGCCGCGCCCGGCGTGCTCGCCGTCGTCACCGCCGGGAACGCCGGCAAGCTCGGCAAGGGCAAGCGCAACACGGCGACGCTGCTCGGCGGCCCGGAGATCGAGCACTACCATCAGGCCATCGCGCTGGTCGTGGCGGAGACCTTCGAGCAGGCGCGGGCCGCCGCGCAGCTGGTCCGGGTCGAATACGCCCGCGAGAATGGCGCCTTCGACCTCGCCCGCGCCAAGGGCACGGCGAAGGTGAGCGACAAGAATCCGGACCTCACCGCCGGCGATTTCGACGGCGCCTTCGCGGCGGCCCCCGTCACGCTTGACGAGACCTACACCACGCCCGACCAGACCCACGCGATGATGGAGCCGCACGCCTCCATCGCCGCCTGGAACGGGGACCGGGTCACCGTCTGGACCTCCAACCAGATGATCGACTGGACCACGGGCGATCTGGCGCAGACCCTCGGCATCCCCAAGGAGAAGGTGCGGCTCATCTCGCCCTTCGTCGGCGGTGGATTCGGCGGCAAGCTGTTCCTGCGGGCCGACACGCTGCTTGCCGTGCTGGGCGCGCGGGCGGCCGGGCGGCCGGTCAAGGTGGCCTTGCCGCGCCCGCTGATGATGAACAACACCACCCACCGGCCGGCCACCATCCAGCGCATCCGCATCGGCGCCACCCGGGACGGCACGATCACCGCCATTGCGCACGAGAGCTGGTCCGGCAACCTGCCCGGCGGCAATCCCGAGACGGCGGTCGACCAGACGAAGCTTCTCTACGCCGGCGCCAACCGCCTGACCGGGCTTCGGCTCGCGCGCCTCGACCTGCCGGAAGGCAACGCGATGCGCGCGCCGGGCGAGGCGCCGGGCATGATGGCGCTGGAGATCGCCATGGACGAAATGGCGGAAAGGCTGGGCATGGACCCGGTCGAGTTCCGCATCCGCAACGACACGCAGGTCGATCCGGCCAACCCCGCCCGTCCCTTCTCGCAGCGCCAGCTCGTCGAGTGCCTGCGCATCGGGGCGGAGCGCTTCGGGTGGAGCAAGCGCAACCCGCGGCCGGGTGCGGTCCGTGACGGCCAATGGCTGGTCGGCATGGGCATGGCCGCCGCGTTCCGCAACAACCTGCTGACCAAGTCGGCGGCGCGGGTGCGGCTCGACACGCGCGGAGTCGTGACGGTCGAGACGGACATGACCGACATCGGCACCGGAAGCTACACGATCATCGCCCAGACCGCCGCCGAGATGATGGGCGTGGGGCTGGACCGGATCGTGGTGCACTTGGGCGACTCGACCTTTCCCGTGTCGGCGGGGTCCGGCGGACAATGGGGCGCCAACAACGCGACCGCGGGCGTCTATGCCGCGTGCGTGAAACTGCGGGAGGCCGTGGCGCGGAAGCTCGGCGTCAACTCCGCGGACGCCGTGTTCGCCGACGGCCACGTCCGATCGGGCAACCGCAGCGTCTCGCTGGCCCAGGCCGCGGGCGACGGCGACCTGACCGCCGAGGACGGCATCGAATAC
Source organism: Azospirillum sp. (assembly GCF_050789165.1). Lineage (NCBI taxonomy): Bacteria > Pseudomonadati > Pseudomonadota > Alphaproteobacteria > Rhodospirillales > Azospirillaceae > Azospirillum > Azospirillum sp. The sequence continues at coordinate 175,076 of NZ_JBOZRT010000093.1, read as the reverse complement.
GGCGATCTCGACAAGACGTACCAGCAGTCGACCTTCGGCGCGCATTACATCGAAGCCGGCGTGGACGCCGCCACCGGCGAAGTCCGCGTGCGGCGCATGCTGGCGGTGTGCGCGGCGGGCCGCATCCTCAATCCCAAGTCGGCGCGCAGCCAGGTGATCGGGGCGATGACCATGGGCGTGGGAGCGGCGCTGATGGAGGAGCTGGCGGTCGACACGCGCGTCGGCTTCTTCGTCAACCATGACCTCGCCGCCTACGAGGTGCCGGTCCACGCCGACATCCCGCACCAGGAGGTTCTCTTCCTCGACGAAACGGATCCGGTGTCGTCGCCGATGAAGGCCAAGGGCGTCGGCGAGCTCGGCATCTGCGGCGTCGGCGCGGCCGTCGCCAACGCCGTCTACAACGCCACCGGCGTGCGCGTGCGCGATTATCCGATCACGCTCGACAAGCTCATCGACCGGCTGCCGCAGGTCGCGTGACCGGAGGCGCGGCGCCGGGCACCCGCAGGGGGGCTTTACCAACTGATGTGATGATTGACTCATCATACCAGTTTGCCTAGCGTTGGCTGGCTAACCAAACTGCGGGGTCAGCAAACATGACGGCGATTGCGTTGTTCGGCGCCGGCGGGAAGATGGGCTTCCGCCTGTCGAAGAACCTGCAAGGATCGCGCTTCGAGGTCCGGCACGTGGAGGTCGGCGAGGCCGGCCGGCAGCGGCTCTCCCAGGAGCTCGGCGTCTCCTGCGTGTCGGCGGAGGCGGCGCTCGACGGGGCGGAGGCGGTGATCCTCGCCGTGCCCGACACCCTCATCGGCACCGTCGCGGCCGGCATCGAACGCCTGCTGGCGGCGGGCACCATGGTGATCGCGCTGGACGCCGCCGCGCCGTTCGCCGGCCATCTGCCGGACCGCAAGGACCTGACCTACTTCGTGACCCATCCCTGCCACCCGCCGATCTGGAACGACGAGACCGACTTGGCGGCCAAGCGCGACTATTTCGGCGGCGTCGCGGCGAAGCAGCACATCGTCAACGCGCTGATGCAGGGGCCGGAGGAGCACTACGCGCTCGGCGAGGAGATCGCCCGGACCATCTACAAGCCGGTGCTCCGCGCGCACCGGGTCACGGTCGAGCAGATGGCGCTGCTGGAGCCCGGCCTGTCGGAGACCGTGTGCGCGACGCTGGTCCAGGTGATGCGGGAGGCGCTGGACGAGGTCGTCGCCCGCGGCGTGCCGGAGCAGGCCGCGCGCGACTTCCTGCTCGGCCATCTCAACATCCTCGGTGCGGTTACCTTCGGCGAGGTCCAGGGCGCCTTCTCCGACGCCTGCAACAAGGCGATCGAGTTCGGCAAGCCGCAGCTCATGCGGCCGGACTGGAAGAAGGTCTTCGAGCCGGACGAGATCGCCGCGTCCATCCGCCGGATCACCTGAGCGGGCGAACGTCCGCCGGACGGAACCGGCGTGGCTCCGCTGGCCGGATGCCGGTAGGATCGTCCGCCGGGGCATGATGCGGGAAGGACGCCACGATGACCGCCACCGAGCCGATCGCCCGGCGCAAGCTCTACCAGGAGGTGGTGGAGCGCATGCTCGACTGGATCAAGACCGGCCGCTACGCGCCGGGCGACCAGCTGCCGTCCGAGCGCCAGCTGATGGAGACCTTCGGCGTCGGCCGGCCGGCGGTGCGCGAGGCGCTGCTGGCGCTCCAGCGCATGGGCATGATCTCCATCGTCCACGGCGAGCGCGCGCGGGTGCTGGCGCCGACCGCCGACACCATGCTGGAGCAGGTGTCGGCCATCGCGCAGCACATGCTGGCCTCGTCGCCGGACGCGCTTGGCCACATGCGCGAGGCGCGGGTCTTTTTCGAGACCGGCATGGTCCGCATCGCCGCGCAGCGCGCCACGGCCGACGACGTCCGGCGGCTGGAGGCGATCCTGGAGGAGCACCGGCGGGCGGCGCCCGGCACCCCGGCCTTCCTTGACCGCGACATGGCGTTCCACCGCGCCATCGCCGAGATCTCCGGCAACCCGATCTTCTCGTCGCTGAGTTCGGCGATGTTCACGTGGCTCTCCGCCTTCCACGCCGACCTGATCCGGGCGCCGGGCGCCGAGCGGCTGACGCTGGAGGAGCACGGCCGCATCCTGGCCGGCATCGCCGCCCATGACCCGGAGGAGGCCGCCGCCGCCATGGACGCGCACCTGACCCGGGCCAACGCGCTCTACGCGCAGCTTCTGAAGACTCCGCGGTAATCAAGGGGGCCGGCCGTCGGGCGGGTCGCCGTGTGCTCCAACCGGCATGAATGCCTGACAGCAAGAGCGGAAAGGGGAGGGCAAGCATGGGCGAACCGAGGTTCCGCGCCACCTACCTGATCGAGACGGCGTATCCCCTGGCCGACGCGGCGGCGGCGCTGGCCGGCGAGCAGTCTACCGGCACCTTCATCCGGCTGCCCGGCGAGACGGACGAGTTGCTGGAGCGCCACGCCGCCCGCGTCGAGGCCATCACCGAGGTGGAGCCGGTTCCGACGCCGTCGCTGCCCGGGGCCGGGCGGCCGAAGGGGGCGGATCTCGTCCGCCGCGCGCGCGTGACGATCTCCTGGCCGCTGGCGACCATCGGGCCGTCCCTGCCCAACCTGATGGCCACCGTCGCCGGCAACCTGTTCGAACTGAAGCAGTTCTCCGGCGTGCGCCTGCTCGACCTCGACCTGCCGCCCGCCTTCGCCGAGGCCTATCCGGGGCCGCAGTTCGGCGTTGCCGGAACGCGGGCGCTGGCCGGCGTCGAGGGCCGGCCGCTGGTCGGCACCATCATCAAGCCGAGCGTCGGCCTGTCGCCCGCGGAGACCGCCGCGCTGGTCGACACGCTGTGCGAGGGCGGCATCGACTTCATCAAGGACGACGAGCTGCAGGCCAACGGCCCGCACTGTCCGCTGGCCGACCGCGTCCGCGCCGTGATGCCGGTAATCGACCGGCACGCGCAGCGGACCGGGCGCAAGGTCATGTACGCCTTCAACATCACCGACGACCTCGACGCCATGCTGCGCCACCACGACACCGTGCTGGCGGCCGGCGGCACCTGCGTCATGGTCAGCCTCAACAGCTGCGGGCTGGTCGGGCTGAGCGCGTTGCGCCGGCACAGCCGGCTGCCGATCCACGCCCACCGCAACGGCTGGGGCTACCTGTCGCGCTCCCCGGCCCTGGGCTTCGAGTACGCCGCGTGGCAGAAGGTCTGGCGCGTGGCGGGCGTCGACCATATGCACGTCAACGGCCTGCGCAACAAGTTCTCCGAGCTCGACGCGTCGGTGATCGCCTCGGCCCGGACCTGCCTCGCCCCGATGTTCGCCCCGCCGGCGCCGGGGTTCGCGATCATGCCGGTGTTCTCCTCCGGGCAGTGGGCCGGGCAGGCGCCGGACACCTTCCGCATGCTGGGGTCGGTCGACCTGATCTACGCCTGCGGCGGCGGCATCGTCGCCCATCCCGGCGGCGTCGCCGCCGGCGTGGCCAGCATCCGGCAGGCGTGGGAGGCCGCGGTGTCCGGCCAGGATCTGCACGCCTACGCCGAGACCCACGCTGAGCTGCGCCAGGCGCTCGACCAGTACGGTGCCGCATGACGGGGCTGCCCCATCTCCTCCTCGCCTACTATGGCGACGACTTCACCGGCTCGACCGACGTGATGGAGGCGCTGACGCTCAATGGGCTGCCCACCGTGCTCTTCCTCCAGCCCCCGACCGAGGAGCAGCGGCGCGCGTTCGCCCATTGCCGCGCCATCGGCTTCGCCGGGATCAGCCGCAGCAAGGACCCGGCGTGGATGGACGCCCACCTGCCGGCGATCTTCGCCGGCATGAAGGCGCTGAACGCCCCGGTCAGTCAGTACAAGGTTTGCTCGACCTTCGACTCGTCGCCCACGGTCGGCAGCATTGGCCGCGCGCTCGACATCGGGCGGGCGGTGTTCGGAGGGCAGGGGTGCACGCCGGTGCTGGCCGGCGCGCCGGCGCTGGGCCGCTACACGGTGTTCGGCAACCATTTCGCCACCGCGGCGGGGCAGCCGCACCGGCTCGACCGCCACCCGACGATGGCCCGCCACCCGGTCACGCCGATGGCCGAGGCTGACCTGCGGCGGCATCTGGCGGCGCAGACCGCGGCGACGGTTGCGCTCTTCGACATCCTGGCCCTTCAGGCCGGGGACGCCGACGCGCGGTTCGACGCGCTGCTGGCCGGCCGGCCCGACGCCGTGCTGTTCGACGCGCTGGACCGCGCCTCGCTCGCCCAAACCGGCCGGCTGATCTGGGAGCGCTTGGCGGCGCCCCGCTTCTGCGTCGCCTCCTCTGGCCTGGAATACGCTCTGGTCGAGCACTGGCGCGCTGCCGGCCTGCTGCCGGACGCCCCTTCGCCGTCGCCGTCCGTCCCGGCGGACCGCATCATGGCGGTGTCGGGCAGTTGCTCCCCGGCGACGGCGGAGCAGATCGGCTGGGCGCTCGGCCACGGCTTCGCCGGCATCCGCCTCGATCCCGCCCGTGTGGTCGCGGCGGAGAGCCGGGACCAGGAAATCCACGCCGCCGTGCGGGCGACGGCGGCGGCGCTGGCGGCCGGCGCGAGCCCGCTGGTCTACACCGCCCGCGGGCCGGACGACCCGGCGGTCGGCGCCTTCGATGCGTTCCTGGCGCGCACAGCGCTGTCCAGGGAGCGGGCCAACGAGGGCGTCGGGCGGGCCCTGGGCCGCATCCTGCGCGAGGTCGTCCTGACCACCGGCCTCCGGCGCGCCGTGGTGGCGGGGGGCGACACCTCCGGCCATGTGAACGGCGAGCTGGGGGCCTACGCGCTGACCGTCGCTGCGCCCCTCGCTCCCGGTGCGCCGCTGTGCGCGATGCACGCCGCGGATCCCCGCCTGCGTGGGCTGGAGATCGCGCTCAAGGGCGGCCAGATGGGACAGGCCGACTTCTTCGGGGCGGTCCGCCGTGGCGGCGGGTGACGGACGGCGGCTGTCAGTCCGCCACGGCGGCGGGAAGCGCAGCCTCCGCCAGCTCCTCGGCGGTCTCCTCCTCGGTCCCGATGGCGTCTTCCCACTTGCCGACCACGGCGGTGGCGATGGCGTTGCCCAGCACGTTGGTGGCGGTGCGCCCCATGTCGAGGAAGTGGTCGATGCCCATGATCAGCAGTACGCCGGCCTCCGGCAGGTTGAACATCGGCAGAACGGCGGCCACCACCACCAGCGACGACCGCGGCACGCCGGCGATGCCCTTGCTGGACACCATCAGCACCAGCAGCATCAGCATCTGCTGGTCCAGGCTGAGCGGCAGGTTGTAGGCCTGCGCGATGAACAGCGACGCGAACGTCGTGTAGATCATCGAGCCGTCGAGGTTGAACGAATAGCCGAGCGGCAGCACGAAGCCGATCACCCGCTCCTTGATGCCGAAGCCCTTCAGTTCCTCCATGACGCGGGGGTAGGCGGATTCGCTGGAGGCGGTGGAGAACCCAAGCAGCATGGGCTCGCGCACCGTCCGGACCAGGCGGAAGACGTCCTTGCGCAGCACCAGGAAGCCGGCGCCGATCAGGAACGCCCACAGCACCACCAGCGTCACGTAGAAGCTGCCCATGAACTTGCCGTAGACCAGCAGCACGCCCAGCCCCTGCGTGGCGACCACGTTGGCGACGGCGGCGAAGACGCCGATGGGGGCGAAGCGCATGACGTAGTCGGTGACGGTCAGCATCACCGGCACCACCTCCTCGATGGACTGGACCAGCGTGCGCGCCTTGGTCTCGCGCAGCTTGCCGAGCGCCAGGCCGACGAACACCGAGAACACCAGGATCTGCAGGATCTCGTTGTTCGCCATCGCCTCGAAGAAGTTGCGCGGGAAGACGTGGGTGACGAACTCCCGGAGGTTCAGCGCCGACGTCTTCAGGCCGACCGCGGCGCTCACGTCGGGCAGGGGCACGCCGACGTTGGCGCCGGGCTGGAACAGGTTGGCGAAGATCAGGCCGATGGTCAGCGAGGCCAGCGAGGCCATCAGGAACCAGCCCACCGCCTTGCCGCCGATGCGGCCCACGGTGCGGGCGTCGCCCATGCCGGCCATCCCCGCGACCAGCGTCGAGAAGATCAGCGGCGCGATGATCATCTTGATCAGGCGCAGGAAGATGTCCGTCACCATGGCGAAATAGCCGGCGATCTCCTTCGCCGCCGCCGGGCCGCCGCTCAGGACGTTGCAGGCGTAACCGACCACGATGCCCAGCACCATGGCGACGACGATCAGGGCCGTCTGCTTGTTCATCTTCATGGGAACTCTCCTCCTCGGCCGGCGCGTGCGCCGTCCGAGGTCCGGGTCAAAGACTGGGGACGATCAGCGGCGCGGCCGCGGTGAAGGGTGGGCCGGGCTGGGCGCGCAGGAGGCGGGACGGCCGCGCCGGGCGCGGGTGGTGGCTGCGGTCATCGTCGTTCGTCGCTCTCCATGCGCCATCCGGTTCCCACCGGCCGCCGGCGTCCGGCGACAAAGGCGCATACCACTTACGCCCTAGATGAACGGCATATCAATATACCAGTTTGGTTAATGCTGTGACATTCCGCGCGGCGGTGGCTGTGGCAAGGCGCCGGGAACTGGGCGATCATCGGGAGAAGGGGAGGGCAAGGCCATGTCGGAAAGCACGATGCGGGAAGACGTCTGCCGATTCGGACGCTCGCTGTTCGAGCGCGGATTGACGCCGGGATCGTCGGGGAACATCTCGGTGCGGCTGGACGACGGCGGCTGGCTGGTGACGCCGACCAACGCCGCGCTCGGCTTCCTCGATCCGGCGCGGCTCGCCCGGCTCGACGCGCAGGGCCGGCTGGTGTCCGGCGACGCGCCGACCAAGGAGATTCCGCTGCACACCGCCGTCTACGAGACGCGCGGATCCGCGCGCGCCATCGTGCACCTGCATTCGACGCACGCGGTGGCCGTGTCCATGCTGCCGGAGATCGACCCGCGCGCCGTCCTGCCGCCGCTGACCGCCTATTCGTTGATGCGGGCGGGGCAAGTGGCGCTGGTGCCATACCACCGGCCGGGCGACCCGGCGGTGGCCGATGCGATCCGCGGGCTGGCCGGGCGCTATTCCTCGGTGCTGCTGGCCAACCACGGCCCGGTGGTGGCCGGCGACAGCCTGGAGGCCGCCGTGTTCGCCACGGAGGAGCTGGAGGAGACGGCCAAGCTGTACCTGCTGCTGCGCAACCTGAACCCGCGCCACCTGACGCCGGCCCAAGTCGCGGATCTGGTCGCGACCTTCGGCCTCGACCTCCCGCATCCGCCGCACGACCACGCCTGACCGGCGTCGGGCGGCATGGCGGGGGAGGTAATCGTCTCCGAACCGACGCTCATCGCCTGGGTCGAGCCCGAGGCGCCCGCGCTGCTCCCGTTGCTGGGGTTCGCGATTGCGCTCGTTCTGATGGGGCGGCTCCGGTCCGTTCCCGTGGAGCGGGCGGCCGTGGCCGCCATCCCCTTCCTCGACGTCGGCAAGGCGGCGCTGCTGTTCGAGATCCTGTACTACGGCGCGCACGTCATCGTGTTTGCGCTCCTTCCACTCTACCTCTGGCTGGCGTGAGCCACAGGGCCGGCGCGGGCCGGGCCGCTACGCCACCAGAGTGAGCGGGCCGCCCTTCGACAGGCTCTCGGTCAGGTAGGTCACCAGCGGCCGGATCAGGTCGGCCGCTGCGGACTCCTCGCCGATCACGGTGATCTCCGTCATCGGCAGGGTCGGCCAGTGGTCGGGCGCGTGCAGGATCTGCAGACCGTCCTGCACGAAGGACTTGCCCAGCACCGTGACCCCCAGCCCGCCGGCCACCGCCGCCTGGATGCCCATCAGGCTGCTGGCCGTGCAGGCGACCTCCCAATCGCGGCGGACGGAGTCGAGCGCGCCGATCATCAGCTCGCGGTAGGTGCAGGGCGGCGGCAGCATGACGAGGCGCGCCGGGCGCGCGGCATCGACCTGATGGTCCGCCGCCGCCAGCCAGACCAGCGGCTCGCGCCAGATCACCCGGCCGCGTTGGGCGGTGCCGTCCTTCTTGGCGATCACCGCGTCCAGCCGGTCCTCGTCGTAGGCGGCCAGCAGGGCGCAGCTGAGCCCGGTCATCAGGTCGATCCGCATGCCGGGATAAAGGCGGCTGAACCGCGCCAGCAGCTTCGGCAGCTCCTTCGGGATGAAGTCCTCCGCGATGCCGAGCCGCAACGTGCCGGATGCCGCCGGTTCCCGCACGCTGCGGATCACCGCGTCGTTGAACTCCAGCATCTGGCGCGCGGCGACGAGCAGGCGCTCGCCGTCGCGCGTCAGGCTGAGCGACCGGCTGTTGCGGTCGAAGACGCGGCGCTGCAGGATCTCCTCCAGCCGCAGCACCTTCTGGCTGACCGCCGACTGCGAGCGCCCGACCACGTCGGCCGCCGCCGTGAAGCTGCCGGTCTCCGCCACGGCGACGAAGGCGCGCAGGAGGTCGATCTCCAGGTCCGGGTATCGCATGGTCCGAACGGTCCTTTCGCCGGCGGCTGCCCGAGCTAAGCGTCTTCCGGGGCCTGCGGCAAGCCTCGGAAGCCGGAGAGCACGATCTTGCCGATGCTCCGCCCGCTCTCCACGGCCTCGTGGGCGCGGCGCAGGTTGGCGGCGGTTATGGCGCCGAAGTCTTCGCGCCGGGTCGTGCGCAGCACGCCGCTGTCCACCAGCGCCGAGACCTCGCTGAGGATGCGGTGCTGCTCGACCATGTCCGGCGTGCCGAAGAGGGAACGGGTGAACATCAGCTCCCAATGCACCGACAGGCTCTTGCGCTTGAAGGGCACAATGTCGAACGTTTCCGGGTCGTCGATCAGCGCCAGTGCGCCCTGCGGCGCCAGGGCTTCCAAGATGGCGGCCTGGTGCCTGCCCGTCGCGGTCAGACCGGCGACGTAGCGCACCTGCGGAATGCCGATGGCCTTCAACCCTTCGTTCAGCGGCGTGCGGTGGTCGATGACGTGGTGGGCGCCCATGCCCAGGCACCACTCCCGCGTCTCCGGCCGGGAGGCGGTGGCGATCACCGTCAGGCCGGTTAGGCGCCGGGCGATCTGCGTCAGGATGGAGCCGACGCCGCCGGCGCCGTTGACGATCAGAATCGCATCGTCCGAGACCTTCCGCCCGTAGGGCACGCGCAGCCGGTCGAACAGCAGCTCCCACGCGGTCAGCGCGGTGAGCGGCAGCGCCGCGGCGTCGGCGAAGGACAGGCTGGCCGGCTTCGGCCCGACGATCCGCTCGTCCACGGCATGGAATTCGGCGTTGGTGCCGGGCCGGTCGATGGCGCCGGCGTAGAAGACCGCGTCGCCCGGCTTGAAGCGGGTGACCTCGGGACCGGCCGCCTCGACGATCCCGGCGGCGTCGAAGCCCAGGATGCGGGCGCTGCCCTCCGGCGGCGTGGCGGCGGCGCGCTGCTTCACGTCCACCGGGTTGACGGAGACCGCCTCCACCCGGACCAGCAGGTCGTGCGGGCGCAGCGCCGGCGCGGGCAGCTCCAGGTCGACCAGGGACTGCGAGGCCGCGATGGGGCCGGGGCGGTGGAAACCGATGGCTTTCATGGGCGGGGTCCTTTCACGGTGCGCATCCTCACCGTCCGTCTGGGCGGTGGTGAGGGATGGCAGGGTGCGCCCGCGCGACAAATTATTGAAACGCATAATTCAGATCGCATCGATCTGAAACTCTACTGGGTCAGCGCGCCCCAACCCCGCCGCCGACGCCGCTCACGACGATGGGGCGCCGGCGCGCAGCCGTTGCTCCAGGTTCAGGCTGTAGCGCGCCATGCCGTAGCACAGCACCCAGAACACCAGCCCGACGAACACGTATCCTTCGGAGGCGAAGCCCAGCCAGTTGGGGTCGGAGGTCGCGGTCTTGATCATGCCGATCAGGTCCAGCAGGCCGATCACCGCCACCAGCGACGTGTCCTTCAGGAGGCCGATGAAGGTGTTCACGATACCGGGGATGACGATGCGCAACGCCTGCGGCAGCACCACCAGGGCCATCACCGCCACGCGGCCCAGGCCCAGGCTTTCCGCCGCCTCGCGCTGGCCGGGCGGGATCGCCTGCAGGCCGCCGCGCACCACCTCGGCCATGTAGGCGGCCGAGAACAGCGCCACGCCGATCAGCGCCCGCAACAGCTTGTCGATGCCCACGCCCTCGGGCAGGAACAGCGGCAGCATGACCGAGGCGAGGAACAGCACGGTGATCATCGGCACGCCGCGGATGAACTCGATGAAGCCGATGCAGCTCAGCCGCACGACCGGCAGGTCGGAGCGGCGGCCGAGCGCCAGCAGGACGCCCAGCGGCAGCGACGCGCCCATGCCGGTCAGCCCGATGGTCAGCGTGAGGAACAGCCCGCCCCATTGCTCGGTCGGCACCACCGGCAGCGCCGGCCCGCCGCCGACCAGCAACGCGTACGCCAGCAGGGGGAACACCAGCGCCAGCAGATAGAGCGCCGCCGCCCGCACCGTCCGGAAGCGCAGCCCCAGCACGCCGGCTCCCAGCACCAGCGCGACCCACGCCGCCGCCCACGGCGCGCCCGCCAGCGCGCCTCCGGCCCAGCCCGCCGCCGCCGCGACAGCCAGCACGCCCGCGGCGCGCACCGGGGCGGAGCGCTGCCGCAGCCGGTCCAGCGCCGCGTGGTCGGCGACGAGCAGCAGCGGAGCCGCCAGGTACGCCGCCGCCAGCGCGGCGGTCCAGCCGCCGGCCGTCCATGCCAGCACCGCCCCGGCGAACGGAGCCCCGGCCAACGCCGCCACGCGCTGCACGACGGGCCGCCAGGGCAGCACCGCCGCCAGCGCCAGAACCAAGGTCAGCGCGACGGCATCGACGCGCCAGCGCTGCGCGACCGGGTAGAAGCCGTACATGAGCTGCCCGAAGCGAACCTTGACGAACACCCAGCACGCCCCCGGCCGAAGGCCGCCGGCCGTGTCCAGGCAGGCGTCGCGCGTGCTGCCGGCCCAGGTGGCGTCCAGCACCGCCCAGCGCAGCAGCGGCGGCGCCAGAACGGCGAACAGCGCGGCGAACAGCAGCGTCGCGACGGTGCTCCAGGGCGAATAGAACAGGTTCGCGCGCATCCAGCGCCAGGGGCCGGTGCGTACGACGGGCGGCGGCAGGCCGTCGGTGGAGGGGGGCGGGGTCATCGCCGGACGATCGCCATCTTGCGGTTGTAGAGGTTCATGGCGGCCGAGATCGCGAAGCTGACCACCAGATAGACCAGCATGGTCATGCCGATGGTCTCGATGGCCTGCCCGGTCTGGTTCAGCGTGGTGCCGGAGAACACGGCGACCATGTCGGGGAAGCCGATGACCACGGCCAGCGAGGAATTCTTGAGCAGGTTGAGGTACTGGCTGGTCATCGGCGGGATGATGACGCGCATGGCCTGCGGCAGCACCACCAGCCGCAGCACGCCCGCCGGGCCGAGGCCGAGGGCGCGCGCCGCCTCCACCTGCCCCTGCGGCACCGACAGGATGCCGGCGCGCACCGTCTCGCCGATGAAGGCCCCGGAATAGAGGGTGAGCGCCAGCCACAGGGCGATCAGCTCCGGCACCAGCGTCAGGCCGCCGGCGAAGTTGAAGCCCTTCAGCGCCGGCACTTCCCAGCCCAGCAGCACGCCGCCCCACGCCAGCGTCGCCACCGCCGGCAGCACCACGAGCGCCAGCCCCGCCCAGCCGACGGGCAGCCGCCGCCCGGTGATTCGCGTCCGCCGCGCCGCCCACAGCGCCAGCCCCAGCGCCGCGGCGGCGCCCAGCACGGCCGCCGCGCCGACCATCCAGACGGCGTCGGTGGTGAGCGGCCGCGGCACGGTCAGGCCGCGGTTGCTGAGGAACGCCACGCCGCCCAGCGAGATCGCGTCGCGCGGGCGCGGCAGCGGCGCCAGCACGGCGGTGTACCAGAACAGCAGCTGCAGCAGCAGCGGCATGTTCCGCACCGTCTCGATGACGCCGGCCGCGGTGCGCGACACCAGCCAGTTGCGCGACAGCCGCCCGACGCCGAGCAGGAAGCCCAGCACGGTCGCCGCCGCGATGCCCAGCAGCGACACGGTAAGCGTGTTCAGCGCGCCGACCACGAAGGCCCGGCCATAGGTGCTGGCCGGGCTGTAGTCGATCAGGCGGAAGTTGATGTCGAACCCGGCGCGGTTGCCGAGGAAGCGGAATCCGGAGGCGATGCCGGCCTTCTGGAGGTTGTGGATGGCGTTGTCGACGCCCCACGCCAGCAGGCCGAGCAACGCCGCCAGGATCACCCCCTGGATCGCCAGCGCGCGCACGCGGCGGGCGCTCCACGCCGGTTCGCGCGGCGGCGCCTGGGACGCCCCGCGGTCATCCGCGCCGCCGCCCGCCATCGTGCGCCCGGACACTCAGCGCACCGGCGGCGCGTACATCAGGCCGCCCTTGCTCCACAGCGCGTTGATGCCGCGTTCCAGGCCCAGCGGCGTCTTGGTGCCGACGTTGCGCTCGAACACCTCGCCGTAGTTGCCGACGTGCTTGACGATGCGGTACGCCCAGTCGCGCTCCAGGCCCCAGCGCTCGTTGCCCAGCGCCTCGTCGCTGCCCAGCAGGCGGCGCACGTCCGGGTTCTTGGCGTTGCGCTGCTCGTCCACGTTGGCCGTGGTGACGCCCAGCTCCTCGGCGTTGATCATGGCGAACAGCGTCCACTTGGCGATGTTGGTCCACTGCGGGTCGCCGGCGCGCACCGCCGGGCCCAGCGGCTCCTTGGAGATCACCTCGGGCAGGATGACGTGGTTGGCCGGCTTCGACAGCGTGGTGCGCCGCGCCGCCAGCCCCGAGGTGTCGGTGGTGTACACGTCGCAGCGGCCGGTGTCGTACAGCTTGGTCGCCTCGTCCGAGGACTCGAAGACGACCTGCTTGAAGGTGATGCCGTTGGCCGCGAAGAAGTCGGCGATGTTCTGCTCGGCGGTGGTGCCGGCCTGGATGCAGACGCTGGCGCCGTTCAGCTCCTTGGCGCTCTTCACGTTCAGGTCCTTGGTGACCATGAAGCCCTGGCCGTCGTAGAAGTTCGCGCCGACGAACTCGAGGCCCAGGTTGACGTCGCGCGTGAAGCTCCAGGTGGTGTTGCGCACCAGCACGTCGATCTCGCCGGTCTGCAGCGCGGTGAAGCGCTCGGTGGTGGTGACCGGGCGGTAGGTGACCTTGGCGGGGTCGTTGAAGACGGCGGCGGCGATGGCGCGGCAGTAGTCCACGTCCATGCCGGACCAGACGCCCTGCGCGTCCGGCACCGAGAAGCCGGGAACCTTGCCGCTGACGCCGCAGACCACGCTGCCGCGCTGCTTCACGGTGTCGAGCACGCCGGCCTGCGCGCCCGCGGCCAGGGTTGCGGTGAACGCCGCGACGGCGGCGGCCAGGATGAGTCTCACGGATGGTCTCCCTGTTCGTTTCGTTGGTGCTGGGATCCGGACGGCTTCGGCGGTCGTCCCCGACACACCCCCACGCCGCGAGGAGAGGGGGTCCGGATTGCGTACCGATGTTTGCGCTCGCAGGCAAGGCCGGCCGCCGCTGGGCGGGAATGCCGGCGGCGCAGGCCGCGGAGGATTGGACAGACCACCCTGCGCATCCATACAATGTTCCGGATTCCGTGGGTTCGCGCCGGAGTGAATGGATTGAGCAGCGTAAAGGGCGCAAGCGGCTGGGTTCCGCAGATCGGGAACCGGGACAAGCCGGTCTATCTGGCGATCGCCGATGCCATCGCCGACGACGTCCGGACGGGCCGGCTCGTCCCCGGCCAGCGCCTGCCGCCGCAACGCCTGCTGGCCGAGCGGATGGGCATCGACTTCACGACGGTGTCCCGCGCCTATGTCGAGGCGCGTCATCGCGGGCTGGTCGACGCCCGCGTGGGGCAGGGGACCTTCGTCCGCGCGCCCGCCGTGGCGGAGCGTGCCGGCGGGGCGCGGAGCGCCGCCGCCGCCGCGGCGCCGCGCGTCATCGACATGACGATGAACCAGCCGCCGCTGCCGGAGTCGGCGGACCTGCTCGGCCGGCTGCGCGACGGCATGGCGGCGGTCGTCCGTCAGCTCGATCTGTCGGAACTGCTGCATTACCCCGGGGCCGGCAGCGCGCCGGAGGACCGCGCGGCGGGTGCGGCGTGGCTTGCCGCGCGCCTGCCGGCCGTGCCGGCCGAGCGCATGATGGTCGCGCCGGGCACGCAGGGCGCGCTGCTGGCGCTGCTGACCGCGCTGACCCGGCCCGGCGACACGGTCTGCGCCGAGGCGCTGACCTATCCCGGCTTCAAGGCCATCGCGGGGCAGCTCGGCCTGCGCATCGTCGGCGTGCCCATGGACGGCGAGGGAATCGACCCGGACGCCCTGCGGCGGGCCTTCGCCCGGCATCGCCCGAAGGCGCTCTACTGCATTCCGACCCTGCACAACCCGACCACCGCCACCCTGCCGCTGGAGCGCCGCCTCGCGGTCGTCGCGGCGGCGCGGGAGCACGGCGTCCCCATCATCGAGGATGACGTCTACGGCCCCCTGCCAGCCGCCCCGTTGCCACCCCTGGCGGCACTGGCGCCGGAGGCCGTCCACCACATCGCCGGCCTCGCCAAGTGCCTGTCGCCGATGCTGCGGATCGCCTACGTCGTGTCGCCCGACGCGCGGCAGAGCCTGCGGGTGGCCGCGGCGCAGCGCGGCACGACGCTCATGCCGTCGCCGCTGACGGCGGCGGTCGCCCGCCGCTGGATCGGCGACGGCACCGCCGCCGCCGTCCTGGACGCCGTCCGCGCCGAGGCGGCGGCCCGGCGCGCGCTCGCCGAGGCCATCCTGCCGGCGGACGCCATCGTCACCAAGCCGGAGGCGTTCCATCTCTGGCTGTGCCTGCCCCGGACGTGGTCGCGCGGCGAGTTCATCGCCTATCTGCGCACGCGGGGCATCGCCGCGGTGGGCAGCGACGCCTTCGCGACCATGCCGGACACGCCGGACGCGCTTCGCATCTGCCTGGGCGCCGCGGCCGACCGGGCGGAAACCCGGCAGGTCCTGGACATCATCGCGGACGCCCTCGACCAGCTGCCGTCCGCGGCCGGCGTCATCATCTGACCGGCCGCGCGCCGGAGGGTCCCGCTGCGGCAGCTTGCCGCAATGCGATCAATCGCTCTTGCTCTCACCGTATTGTTTGCATACAATTTCCATGCAAACACGACGAAGGGCCGGGCCGGATTGAACGCCGGGACGGCGGCCGGATCGGCCGCGCCTTCGTAAGAAAAAACCACGAAGGCATCCTATGCAGAAACTCGCCCGGTCTGCGCGCGCAGACCATCGGGACGCCGCGCCCGCTCCGGCCGCGCCGGCTCCCGCCCCGCTCTACGCCGCGCACCGGAAGATCTACCCGAAGGCCGTCAAGGGGCGGTTCCGGCGGATCAAGTGGGCGCTCGCCGCCGTGCTCCTGGCGCTCTACGCGGTCTTGCCCTGGCTGAGCTGGGACCGCGGGCCGGGCATGCCGGACCAGGCGGTGCTGCTCGACCTCGCGGCGCAGCGCTTCTACGTGTTCGGCGTCGAGCTTTGGCCGCAGCACATCTACTACGTCACCGGCGCCATGATCCTGGCGGCGGTCGGGCTGTTCCTGGCGACCGCGCTGGCCGGCCGGGTCTGGTGCGGCTACGCCTGCCCGCAGACCGTGTGGACGGACCTGTTCGTGCTGGCCGAAGAGTGGATCGAGGGCGACCGCGGCGCCCGCATCCGGCTCGACGGCGGGCCGCGCACCGCCGCGTGGTTCCTCAAGAAGACGGCCAAGCACGCGGTCTGGATGCTGATCGCGGCGGCCACCGGCGGCACCGCCATCCTCTATTTCATCGACGCCCGCGGCTTCCTGGCCGATCTGGCGCGGCTGGAGGCGTCGCCGCTGGCGCTGGGGTGGATGCTGTTCATGGCCGCCTGCACCTACGCCATGGCCGGCTTCATGCGCGAGCAGATGTGCCGGTATGTCTGCCCCTGGCCGCGTTTCCAGGCCGCCATGCTGGACGACGAGAGCCTCGTGGTGACCTACCAGGACTGGCGCGGCGAAGGGCGCGGGCCGGTGCGCAAGGACCGCAGCTGGGAGGCGCGCCGGCTCTCGGGCCTCGGCGACTGCATCGATTGCGGGGCCTGCGTGCACGTCTGCCCGACCGGGATCGACATCCGCGACGGGCTCCAGATGGACTGCATCAGCTGCGGCCTGTGCATCGACGCGTGCGACGACGTGATGACGCGGATCGGCCGGCCGGGCGGGCTGATCCGCTACGACACGCAGGCGGCCCAGACCGCGAAGGCGGCATCCAGCGCGCCCGCCCCCTACCGCCTCGTGCGCCCGCGCACCATCGTCTACGCGCTGCTGCTGGTCGTCGTCGGCGGCGTGATGACCGCCGGGCTGCTGCTGAAGCCCACCGTCGATGTGGCCGTCCTGCGCGACCGCGCGCCGCTGTACGTGACGCTCGCCGACGGCAGCGTCCAGAACAGCTACCTGGTCAAGATCTCCAACATGAGCCTCCGGCCGCAGACCTATCGCATCGCCGTGTCCGGCATCGACGGCATCGCCGTGACCGCGCCGGGGGCGGACGCGCTGGCGAACGGGGAGCTGCAGCTTTCGGCCGGCGCCGACTCCGTGCAGACCTACCGCATCCACGCCCGGATCCCGGCCGGGGCGGTCGCCGCCCGCTCCACGCCGTTGAGCGTCACGCTGACCGGCGTGGCGGACGGCGCCACCCGCCGGGTGGATACGGTGTT
Organism: Azospirillum sp.; assembly: GCF_050789165.1. NCBI lineage: Bacteria > Pseudomonadati > Pseudomonadota > Alphaproteobacteria > Rhodospirillales > Azospirillaceae > Azospirillum > Azospirillum sp. The sequence continues at coordinate 158,400 of NZ_JBOZRT010000093.1, read as the reverse complement.
CCTGGCCCCCTGAGCCCTCTGACGTGGCCCCGCCCTGCGAAAGCCGGGCGGCAGCCATGCCAATTGTCCGCGACAATATCGCCTATCAATCCATACAATAAGTGACGGTGTCGGTGCCCCCATGATGGAGCGTAGCATGACCACGGAGCCGCAGCCTCCCGCCAGGACCTCCTTCGCACTCGGAACGAAGGGGTGTTGCCCACGCTGCCACAAGGGCCGCCTCTTCAACGGATTCCTGAAGCTGGCCCCGCGCTGCGGGGTCTGCGGGCTCGACTACTCCTTCGCCGACCCGGCGGACGGCCCGGCGTTCTTCGCCATGTCCATCGCGAGCTTCCCGGTCGTCGGCTTCGCCGCCTGGCTGGAACTCGCGCTTCGGGTGCCGCTGCTGCTCAACATTCTTCTGACCTCGGCGCTGATCGTCGGCGTCTGCTGCGCCCTGCTGCGGCCGCTGAAGGGGTGGCTCGTCTGCTCGCAGTACGTCAACAAGGCCGAAGAGGGCCGCCTTGTCGTTGCGGACCGCGAGTAGTTCGAAGCGACGCTCCACATGAAAGCGGCGTTCCGGATGCGTTGATCCCCGATCGCCCGCCGTCGGCATCAGGGGGCCGGCGTGTCAGCCCTCATGGTCCGCTGCATCATGGCACGGAAGGCGCGGGGGCTGCGGTAGCCGACCGCGGCGGACACCTCGTGCGGGGCGCCGCCCTGGGCCTGCCGGGTCAGCGCCGCGAGCAGGCGGACGCGGCGGCGCCACGCGCCGAAGCTCAGGCCGGTTTCCTCGCGGAACCGCCTGGTCAGCGTCCGCCGGCTCATGCCCACGCCCTCCGCCCAGGCGTCGATGCCGCCGTCCAGGCCGGGATCGTCGATCAGCGCGCGGCAGAGCCGCCGCAGGCGCGCGTCCCGAGGCAGGGGCAGCGCGAACGGCGTGTCGGGAGCGCGGGCGATCTCGTCCAGCACCAGCGCCGCCAGGTGCCCGCCCCGCCCGGTCAGGTCGTAGAGCGTCGGCTCTGCGGCGAGCGCTACCAGAGTGGCATCCAGCAGCGGCGACACGCGGATGACCCGGCAGCCGGGTGGAACGACGGCGAGCGCCTCCGGGGCGAGGTAGGCCGTGCGCATCGTCACCGCGCCGTGCATGGCGACGTCGTGCAGCACGCCCGGCGGGATCAGGAGGGCGTGGCCCGTCGGCACCGCCCAGGTCCCGCCCTCGGTGGTCGCGACCATCAACCCGGCCGTTGCGTACAGGAGCTGGGCGCGGGGATGGCTGTGCCGCCCCGTCGCCGCGCCGGACGGGAAGTCCTTCGCCATCACCGCGACGAGGCGGGGGACGTCCTGGTAATCGTCGGCGAGGGTCGAGCGCATGGTGTCCGCGTGCAGTTTGGCCCGAACGCTGTCGAGATTGGCCCCACGCCGCGAACGGGTCAAGCTATACGGGAGTCCTGGCCCTCGACCGCCGGAAGGAAGCCATGGCCCCCGACGTCCTGTCCCGCCGCACGATCCTGTTCGTGAACATCGCCCACGCGCTCGACCACTTCGTGCTCCTGATCTACCCCACGGCCGTGCTCGCGATGGCGCCCGAACTCGGGCTGACCTACGCGGCGCTCATCGGCCTCTCGACGGGCACGTTCGTCGCCTTCGGCCTGTTCTCCCTGCCCATGGGCTGGCTCGCCGAGCGCTGGGGACGGCGCACCCTGCTGGCGGCTTTCTTCGGCGGCTGCGGCCTCTCGCTCCTGGGCCTCGCGGCCGCCTCCGCGCCGGTGGTCATCGCGGGATGGCTGCTGGTGCTGGGCCTGTTCTCGGCGATCTACCACCCGATCGGCTCGGCCATGCTGGTGAGCCATGCCCGCCGCCTCGGCCGCGACCTGGGGTGGAACGGGGTGTGGGGCAACCTCGGGGCGGGCCTCGCCTCGGGCGTCACCGCGCTGATCGCGGCGTGGCTCGGCTGGCGGGCGGCCTTCGTGGTGCCGGGTCTGGTATGCCTCGCGGCGGGAGCCGCCTTCCTGGCGTTGGTCCCGATGGACGGGGAGGGGCATGGCGCGGCCAAGGGCGGAGCACCGACGATCCCGGTGGCTCGCCCGCTCCTGCTGCTGGCGATCTTCGGCGTCGCCATCGTCGCCGGCGGCATGACGTTCAACGTCACCACGATCGCCTTGCCGAAGGTGCTGGACGAGCGGTTGGGGCTGGCGCTGCCGCTCGCGCTCACGGGCTCTCTGGCCACCCTCGTCTTCGTGTTCGGCGCGCTGACCCAGCTCCTCATGGGCCGGCTGGTCGATCGCTTCGCCCTGCCGGTGGTCTTCGCCGGTCTGGCGCTGCTGCAACCGGTGGGACTCGGGCTTGCGGCGGCGTCCACCGGCCTGCCCCTGCTCGTCGGCCTGATCCTCGCCATGGCGGCGATCTATGGGCAGGTGGTGGTCAACGACGCGATGGTGGCGCGCTACGTGCCGCCCCGGCTGCGGGCCAAGGCGTTCAGCGTGCGCTACTTCCTCGGCTTCACCACCAGTGGGCTCGCCGTGCCGCTCATCGCCCTGCTGCACGGGTGGGGCGGCTTTCAGGCGGTGCTCGGCGTCTCGGCGCTGTTCGGCGGGCTCGTGTCGGCCTGCGCGGCCGGGTTCTTCCTGGCGACCCTGGCCCGTCACGCCTGCTCACCGATGGAGGTGACGTCATCCGAGACCCGCTAGGCGGATGAGCACAAGGCTGGCGGCGGCGAGCACCGCCAGGGACAGCAGCGCCGCAACGGTGACGCGCCCTCCCGAGCGCCCCATCAGGCGGAGATCGACCTCCAGACCCAGCGCCGCCATGGCCAGCAGCGTGAGGTGGCCTGCCGCCGACGCGAGGACCGTGGTCACGGCCTCCGGAATCGTGTCCAGCGACCGCAAGGTCCCCAGCGCGAGGAAGCCCAGGACGAACCAGGGCACCATCGCGCGCATCGGCGGGCGGGGCCTCGTGTGGTCGCGACCGGCTAGGGACAGGGCGAACACCACAGGCCCGAGCATCAGGACGCGAACCAGCTTGACCAGCGTTCCGACCTGAACGCTCAGCGCGCCGACCGGAACCGTGGCGGCCAGCACCTGCGGCACCGCATAGACGGTAAGCCCGGCCAGCACCCCGTACTGGGTTTGGGAGAGGCCGAGCGGCTCCGCCAGCAGCGGCAGGCCGAGCACCACGGGAACGCCCAGCACGGCGGTGAAGGCGATCGCCAGCGCGGTCTCCTCGCCATCGGCGCGGACGGCCGGCGCCACGGCGATGATGGCCGAGTTGCCGCAGATCGAATTCCCGCAGGCGACCAGCAGCGCCAAGCGATGCGGCAGCCCGACCGTCCGTCCGGCCGCATAGCTTGCCACGATCGAAGCCGCCACCACGCCCGCGATCCCGGGAATCAGGATGGGGCCGGCGTCCAGAACCGCGCGGAACCCGAAGGATGCACCCAGCAGCACGATGGCGACTTCGAGAAGCGGCTTGGCCGCAAACCGCAGCCCCGGCCGCAGGGCGGGCGGCGGCACCCAGATGGTCCGGACGACGGCCCCCACGAGGATTGCCAGAACCAGCCCCTCCAGCCACGCCCGTCCGAACCATGCAACCTCCGCGGCTTCGAGTGCCGCTGCAGCCGCCGCGATGGACGCGCAGGCCGCCAACCCCGGCAACAGGGCGGCCGCCCTGCGCAAGACTGGTGCCGTTTCCGGAACGTCCGCCATCGTCCATCACTCCGCGTTCGGGGATTGACGGAATTCTGGGCGTCCGGAACCGTTCTCTCAAACGCATTGTCTTTGCCATTCCGTTCGATAATATCGAACAGACCAAGCGAGCGCGGAGGAACCATTGACGCTGGAGCAGCTGCGGATTTTCGTCGCGGTCGCCGAGCGCGAGCATATCCGCCGGGCCGCCGAGGCGTTGCACCTGACCCAGTCCGCGGTCAGCGCCGCGATCCGCGCCGTCGAGGAGCGGCACGGTGTCACCCTGTTCCACCGTGTCGGCCGGCGCATTGAGTTGACGGAGGCGGGCCGGCTGTTCCATGGGGAAGCGGCGGCGGTGTTGGCCCGCGCCCGGGCAGCCGAGCGGTTGCTCGAAGACCTCGGCACGCTCGTCCGCGGGACCCTGCCGCTCGCCGCGAGCCAGACGGTGTCCAACTACTGGCTGCCGCCGCGGCTGGTGCGGTTCCGCGCCGAGCATCCGGGAATCGCGACGGTGCTCCACGCCGGCAACACGGCCGAGGTCGTCGGCCGGGTTCTGGATGGCAGCGTGGATCTCGGCATCGTCGAGGGCGAGATCGATGCGCCGGCCCTCACGGGCCGGGCGGTCGCGCACGACCGGATGGTGATCGTCGTGGCGCCGGGGCATCCCTGGGCCCGGATGCCGCCCGCAGACGCCGCCGCGCTGGCCGAGGGCGACTGGGTGCTGCGCGAGCCCGGCTCCGGCACGCGCTCGGTGTTCGAGGCTGCCCTGCGGCGGCACGGGGTCGAGATCCCGGCGGCGCGGGTGGTGCTGGAGTTGCCGTCGAACGAGGCTGTCCGTTCCGCCGTTGCGGCCGGCGGCGGCGCCACGGCCATCTCCGAGCATGTGGTCGAGGCGCTGGTGGCCTCGGACCGTCTGGCCACCGTCGCTTTTGAGCTTCCGCCGCGCCGCTTCGTTGCGCTCCGGCACAAGGAACGCCAGCTCGGGGCGGCGGCCCGCGCCTTCCTGGAGATGATCGGATAGTCGGCCCGGCTCCTGACAGTGCCGTCAGCCGCTCGACGGGCACTCCTCCCGCGAACGGCCGGGTCGCGAAGATGCGTTCGCTGCCGCCCACAGGCGGGGGCGAATAAAGATTGACTTTCCTCTCTTTGCTCCTATTTTTTGATGCATCATGAATCGTACGTCGCGCTATATCCGCTTCATCAATCACGCGGGTTGCCTGAAAGCAGGCAATTAGCCACGGGTGTCGGCCTGTCAGTATCTGACGAGTCCGCTCCCGGCGTGCTGAACTCTTCCAAAACACTTGAACCCTGATTCGCGTTCTCACTGAGAGCGTGACCGAATCCCATGCCGGACCTTTCCGCATCCGTGCGGCGGGAGGCTGAGTATATGTTTGGGAGGCGTCCATGCGTTCCAATCCTGTCCCATGCCAAAAACGGGGCCGCAGGCACAGCGGCGCTCCAGCCGGGCAAAGTGCCGGGGCGCGTTTGGCGCTTCGAAGATCACGCCCTGATTGCCGAACCGTGCGTGGCTGACCGTACACCCGCAATCCTGCGAACCCGCTTGGCGCCCTGTCATGTGCGCCGATTGCCCGTGCTAACCGAAGGGGAAAGAATTGGTGAAATCCGCAGCTCTCATCCGTGTGGCGACGGACTTGGAGGCCCAGTCCAGGACGGCCCATGCGGAGGATCCGACGCTGGCTCCATCCAACGTCACGGCCGGTCCTTGGGGGGCTGGAGAGGGCCAGGACGCGTGCAAGGACCACTTCATCGCACGCAACGGAAAGCTGTTCGCGGGCTCGCACCTGATCATCGACCTGTGGGGCGCCGCGCGCTTGGACGATCTGACGCACGTGCGCGAGACGCTGATCGAGGCGGTGCGGGTCGCCGGCGCGACGCTGCTGCACATCCATCTGCATCACTTCACCCCGAACGGCGGGATCTCGGGGGTGGCGGTGCTGGCGGAGTCCCACATCTCCATCCACACATGGCCGGAGCGGGAATACGCCGCGCTGGACGTCTTCATGTGCGGCGACGCCGAACCCATGAAGGCGGTTCCGGTGCTGCAACGCGCGTTCACCCCGTCGCGGATCGACTGCGATGAGCTGCTTCGAGGCGAAGTCAACGAATGAGCGACTGGTATACGGAGACGCTCCATTCGGATGTGGCCCAGAGGCTCCGCATGGGCCGCATCCTTTTCCGCGACAAGACCGAGCATCAGGATCTCGTGATTTTCGAGAGCCCGACCCTTGGGCGGGTGATGGCGCTTGACGGTGTCATCCAAACCGCCGAGGGCGACGAGTTCGTCTATCATGAAATGCTCACCCATGTGCCCGTCCTGGCGCACGGACGGGTGCGGCGCGTGCTCATCGTCGGGGGCGGCGACGGCGGCATGCTGCGCCGGGTGCTGGAGCATCCTGGTGTCGAGCGGGTGACCATGGTGGAGATCGATCGCACCGTCGTCGATCTCGCCATCCGGTACCTGCCCTCGATCAGCGCGGGCGCTTTCGACGACCCGCGTGCCGAACTGGTGATCGCCGACGGTTGCCGGTTCGTGAAGGAAACGGACCAGACCTTCGATGTCATCATCATCGATTCCACCGATCCGCAGGGACCGGGGGCGGTGCTGTTCACGGAGGAGTTCTACCGCGATTGCAAGACACGCCTGACGCCAGGCGGCATCCTGTGCACGCAGAATGGCGTTCCGTTCCTTCAGCCGCAGGAGCTGCGCGACAGCCACGGCCGGTTGAAGCGGCTGTTCGCCGATGTGTCCTTCTTCGTGGCGCCGGTGCCCACCTACTACGGCGGCTTCATGGCCTTCGGCTGGGCCACCGACGATGAAGCCTTGCGCCGGTGGACGGAGGCGGAGATCCGTCCGCGGTTCGAGGGGGCGGGATTGAAGACCCGCTACTACACGCCGGCGATCCACGCCGCCAGCTTTGCGTTGCCCGCATTCATGCTGGAGATTCTGGGCCGCTCCGGGGAGTCGGGGGAGCACAGGTGACGTCTCCGTCGATGGTAGGACGCGGCGGGTCGCCGGCTCCATCGACAGGGAGTGGGCCGCTGACAGACGTTCATGTGCATGGCCCGAATTCGTGGCGGTCATGATGACGAAATAGGTTTAATCATTGAATTCAGGAAGTAGCCCACCCATGAGAACGCCTCCGCAAGCCGGTTGCCCAGTGAAGGGCTTGACAAAAGGGCGCGGTGGCTCAATTATTCATGCCATCATGATCACAAGCCAATCCGTCAGCCGCTTCCTTTTGTTTTCGGGTGGCCTGCTCGCAGGATAGCTTGCCCTGGCGTCCTGGGCGGAACCAACCCGCTTGACCAGGATCCAGGGCCTCTGCTGACGTCGTGATCGCGCCGAACGTCGAAGAGACGGTCGGCGTCGCCGTGCAGCAGTCACTCACAATCCCGGATAGTTGACACGCTTCGAACGTGGGCGTGCGTCCGTCGCAGGCAATGCTGGCGGGTGCGCACCCGTTCGACCGTCGCGGCATGGCCGGCCGCGCTGCCGCCGCCGCGTCCGGAGTGAGGACATCTCCCGCGTCTACCTGGCTTGGGTGAGGGTCATGCAAAAGAACGTGGAAGCCCCAGTGTCTGCCGAGGCCATCATCATTGGCCTGAGTGATTACCTTCGACTTGCCAACCTGCTGATCGCTCCCGGCTCAGCAATGCCACCCGAGGTGCGTTCATCCTTCCTGGAGGCGCTCGACGCCGCCATCATCGTTGACACCGAACACCTGCCCAGCGACGTGGTGCGGATCGGATCCTCCCTGGTCATGCGCGATTGCGCCACCGGAGAGGAGCGCGCCTGCATCCTCGGCTGGCCGGAGCATGGGGGCACAACCGACTGCGTCTCCGTCCTGACTCCTTTGGGCAGCGCGCTGATCGGCGCGGCTGAGAACACGGTCGTCGCCTTGAAGGAAGCCGGCGGTCGCGCCAGACGCCTCCGGATAGCGAATGTGGACAACAGTGGGCTGCTGCCGCGCTGGCGGCATGAAAACCTCATCTGACCGCCCTCGGTGTTGGTCGGCGCCGCCCCGGCGTTCGGCGCGGCTCGTCTTTGTAGGAAACGACAATGGAGGTGGCCATGTGTGTAGACCGCGTGGACAGCAAGGATCTTCCGCCCGTCGCCATGACGGATCGCGATTGGCGCAGGCTGCGGCGGTTGGTCAGATGTGCGGCGGCCTTGTACCATCCCGTGTCGGAACTCCTGGCACGGGAGGTCGGGCGTGCAACCGTGTGTCCCGTCGAAGAGATTCCTTCGGACGTCGTCACCATGAACTCGCGGGTGGTGTTCCGCACCGGACGCGGTGACGGCGTTCAGTCCCGGTTCCTGGTCTTTCCTGAACGCTACACGCCCAATGGATATTGCGTTTCGGTCACCAGTCCCCTGGGCGCGGCGCTGATCGGACTGAGGACCGGCAGCAGTTTCCACTACCGGTCCCTGGACGGGGAGCCCCGGTGCGTGTTCGTGCAGGACGTCGCCTATCAGCCGGAAGCCGCCACGCGGGAGCGCATCCTGCAGGATGCGTAGGAGGCGGCCTCTGCCGTGGGCCGTTTGTGACCCGGCGTCGCTTCGAAGCGCACCGGGGCAATCGGGGTGGCTGGAGTCCGGTTCGAGGTTGTCGTTTCCCTTTTCGAGCGCTCACGGGTGGAATCTGAAATGCGTCCGGCTCATCGAGCGCACCAGCCACAACCGGTTGGTGCCCTTCCGCCGCCTTGCGCCCCGCAGGATCGCGCGAGCGACCACGCGGAGGTGATTCCGCTATCCGCTTGGAAAACGGACGGGCATGCCGCGTCCGTGCGTGCCGTCGTTGCTTTGGAGGACAAGACGTCGGAGATGCCGCAGACACAACGCGCTTCGCCATCTCCGGTCGTCTCACGCCTGGTCTGGCCTGCAGCCGCTGTGCTGCTCAATGTGTCGCTTCTATACGGCCATCCTCTGATCCTTCAGGCCACCGGCGTGTCCGCAGAGGATCGGGCGGCGGTGATTCCCTATGCCGCACTGGCAGCGACCAGCTGTTTCTCGGTTGCGTGGTTGTCGGCGCGGCTCGTCGCGCTGGCGGTAGAGCATGCGAACCAGCGGCGGCGGCTGCCGAAGCTCTTTCAGGAGGCGGTGACGGCCGCGTTCTTCCTGGCCGCGCTCTTCGCGACCTTCGGCTTGGCGCAGGACGGAACCGTCATCGGCTCCCTGGCCACCTCCGGCGTGGTCATAGCGATCCTTGGCTTCGCGCTGAGGAACGTGATCGCCGACGTGGTCCTTGGGATGGCCCTGGGCTTGGAGCGCTCCTACCGCATCGGGGACTGGCTCAAGATCGACAACGGCGTCTGCGGCGTCGTCGTGGAGATCAACTGGCGGACCACACGGCTGCTGACGCGCAATCAAACGCACGTCATCCTCCCGAACAGCCGCATTGCGCAACGGCAGTTGATCAACTACAGCGCACCGAAGCGCCAATACCGGGATCAGCTGCGGATCTGCCTGCCGCACTCCGTGCCGGCCGCCGACGCGAAACGTGTCCTCCTTGCCGCTGCCCGGAGCGCCTATCGGAACCAATCGGGTCCTGCACCGGATGTGCGGGCCGTTGCCTATGCCCCGGGGGGGATCGAGTACGCCGTCCGCTACTGGGTGCCGAGCTACGCCGAGGAGGCCGACTGCCGGGATGTGCTTCTCACGGCCATCGACACGGGTTTGCGGCATGAAGGGCTGCATGTCCTCGGGGACGTGCTGGACGTGGCGATGCCGGGCTGTCCTGCCAGAAGAGCGGTGAATGCACGGCAGGATGAGAGTCCGCCCTTGCGTCAGGACTTTGCAAGACCGTCGAAAGAGGAGGCATAAGTGCGCGTGCTGCTCACCCGTCCTGCCAGCGACTCCGCGGAACTGGCGCGAGTTCTGGAAGGTCGAGGCTATCGTTGCCGGATAGCGCCCCTGTTCATCGTGGCGGAGTGCGGCTGGGATCCCGCGCTCCTTGACGGTGTGCACGCGGTCCTGCTCACGTCGCGGAACGCCGCGCGGCAGCTCGCCAGGGCATGGACTCTTTCCCGCGACGTAAAGGTCTTCGCGGTCGGGCCCGCCACCGCGGCGGAGGCGGGCGCCTTTGGCTTTCGAAACGTCACGGCGGCGGCTGGAACCGCCGAAAGCCTCCTGGATCTGGTTCGGCGAAGCCTCGCCCCGAACGCGGGGCGAATTGCCTATATGTCCGGTGCCGTCGTTTCGGTCGACATCGCGGCAGATCTCCGCCGCGACGGCTTTGCCGTAGAGCAGCTGGTCGTGTACCACACGATCCCCGTCAAGCGCCTGTCGCCATTGTCGATGGCCGAGATTCGCCTCGGGAACATGGATGTCGGGCTCTTCCTTTCCAGAAGGACGGCCCAGGTGTTCAGAGACTTGATGTGCGAGGCCGCGCTGGACCCGTACTGCGCATCGATGAGCGCCATCGCGATAAGCGCAAAAGTAGCTCAGGAGTTGCAGGATCTTCCGTGGCGTTCGCTTGAATATACGGATGAGCCAAGCCTGAATTCCGTGCTCGCCGCGCTGAATCGAATGAAGGGCGACAGGCGATGCGCGGAAGAGAGAGCCGGCAGGCACGTCCTCGCCGGCTCGGACTTGGGCGGACGCTGACGCGCACGGGATCGCCCGCCGGGCGTCGGGGCGTTGGCTGCCCCGCTGGCGCCGGGTCCTGAGCGTGCTGGAGCGGCGCCCGATCCCGGCTAATGCTTGGCATTGCATCCGTGAGATCGCGCGCCGGTTCCGGATTGCAAAAGGGGCTCAGGCGTCGTCCGCCATGATGTGGGTGCCCGTTTCGCCGCGCAGCATGGGGATCGCCTCTTCGAGGCGGCCGATCATCACGCGCCGCCCGCCGCCTTCGAGGAACTGGATGGCCGCGTCGATCTTCGGGCCCATGCTTCCGGGCGGGAAATGCCCCTCGGCATGGAGCCGGCGGATATCCGACAGGCTCACGCGATCGAGATTCCGCTGATCGGGCTTGCCGTAGTTGATCGCCACCCGCGACACCGCGGTGAGGATGATCATGTCCTTGATCCCGAGGACATTCGCCATCAACGCGGTGGTCCGGTCCTTGTCGATGACCGCCTCGACGCCGCGCCGTTGCCCGCGGCCCTCGCGCACGACCGGCACGCCGCCGCCGCCGCCGGCGATGACCACCGATCCGCTGTTGGCGACCGTCTGGATCAGGGAAATGTCGACGATGTGCTTGGGCAGCGGCGACGGCACGACGTGGCGCCAGCCGCGCCCCGAATCCTCGCGCATGTTCCAGCCCATCTCGGCGGAAAGCGCCCCGGCCTCCTCCTCGGTGTAGAAGTAGCCGATGGGTTTTGTCGGGTTCTGGAAGGCCGGATCGTTCGGATCGACCTCCACCTGGGTGAGCAGGCAGACCACATGGCGCGGGTTGCCCTTCGCGCGCAGCGCATTCTCCAACGCCTGCATGAGGAGGTACGCGATGCCGCCCTGGCTGTGGGCGACGCAGATGTCGAGCGGCATGGGCTCGACGCGGCCACGGGCGATGGCATGGCGCAGCAGCATCTTGCCGACGACGGGACCGTTGCCGTGGGTGATCACCAGCTCCGTGCCGAGTTCCATGACCGGCAGCAGGGACCGGGCGGTGTCCGCCGCGATCTGCTTTTGCTCCTGGGCTGAGCCGCGGCTTCCCTCGGGGTGCATGGCGTTGCCGCCGATGGCAATGATGAGACGATCGGGGATCTCTTCTCTCAACGACATTTCAATGTCTCCACGGGATCTCGGGAGCCGCGTGTCGCGGCCGGGTCTCGTCGCAGGCCCCTTCGGTGCGGTCCGCGGTTCTTCGCGCGGGGCGGAGCGAACCGCGGACCGTGCGGCACTTCAGCTTGCGCGCGCTTCCTTGTCGGCGAAGGCCAGCAGGGCCTTCTCGAAGCACTCCATCGGCGGGTAGGTGATGCCCGCGCCGATCATGCCGATGCCGGGCTCCTTGTGCGCGATGGCCGTATTGATGACCGGCAGGATGCCCGTCTGCAGGACCTTGCGGATGTCGATGCCGGTCGGGACGCCGCGGAAGTTCAGCAGCGGGATGGTGACGTTCGGGTTCTCCGCCGAGGTGATCTCGACCATCCGGGTCGAGAAGCCGATCGCCTCTTCGATGGTGCCGCCGACGAGCGCCACGATGGCCGGGGCCGTGGCCATCGCGAAGCCACCGATGCCGTAGGTCTCGGTGATCGCGCTGTCGCCGATGTCGAGGCCGGAATCCTCCGGCTTGTAGCCGGCGAACAGCGGTCCGATCACCCTCTGCGCCGGCCCGGTGAACCACGTGTTGCCCGGCATGCCGCTGACGCGGATGCCGAACTCGACGCCGTTGCGGCACATGGTCGTAACGATCGTGCTGTGCTCGATCCCGTGCGCCGCGTCGAGGGCGCACTTGCACAGCGCCATCCAGGTCGGGCCCGAGAAGTAGTCGCTGCTGGCGACGAAGTCGAAGACTTCGCGCTTTTCCCTGGTGGAGAACCCGGTCTCCAGGATGAAGGGCGTCAGCTTCTGGATCAGCAGCGCGGTGCCGGCGTTGTTGCGGTTGTGGCACTCGTCGCCCATGTGCAGCGCCTGGGAGAGGAGAAGCCGCAGATCGATCTCGCCGGCGAGCTCCATGGCGTCGCGCAGCACGGGGCCAAAGACGTCCCGCATCCAGTTCAGACGGGCAATGACGCTTTCGTCATTGGCGCCCATCCGCAGGATCTTCGCCATCTGCTCGCTGAGGTTCGTGAAGGCGACGTTGCCGTGCGTCTTGTTCCTGACCACATGCATGAACATCGACGCCGAGGTCACGCCGGCCATCGAGCCGACGCAGTCGTGTTCGTGGCACGGAGAGAACTCGATCTCTCCCGAGCCGGCGAGTTCGGCCGCCTCGTCGATGTTTCTGGCGAGCCCCTCGAACACCAGCGCGCCGGTGACGGCGCCGCGCATGGCCCCGTTCATGCGCCCCCAGGCGATCGGCGGGCCGGCGTGCAGGATCGTCTTCTTGGTCATGCCGGGCACGACGTCGATGGCGCGGCCGAAGCCGACCAGCACCGGGTGCGCGGTGATGATCCGCTCGACCGCCTGCTGGTTCGCCGCGGCGATCCGCTCGGCCGCCGCCGGCTGCGACAGGGATCCCAGGGCGGCGATCAGTTCCGGCTTGCCGCCGCCGGGCGGCCGCCAGTCGAGCTGCGTCACGCTGGCGCCCTGCCGGACAAGGTCGTCCTTGAACAGCTCGATGCCGACGTTGATGACGTTCACGCCCTGGAACAGTTCGTTGATCTTGCTCATCACTGCATTCCCTTTTCCACAAAGCCGCGGGCGAGCAGGCCGGCGTTGGTGCAGCTGCTCGCGATCGTCACGCCGGCGTCGGACAGCTTGCGCGTCTGCTCGCCCAAGGCCGGGGTGTCCAGTTCCGTCCCCAGCACGTAGCCGAGGATCTCCAGGTGCCGCCCCTCGGCCGCGGCAGCCCGCTTCGCGTCGAGGATGGCGGGCAGCATTACGCCCACAGGGTCGGGGTGCGCGCCGTAGCCGAGGATGAAGTCGAGGACGATGACGCCGACGGACGGGTCCCGCGCCTCCTCGACGAAGCGCGCCGTGCGCAGCGACGGGTCGATCATCGGGTGCGGCTTGCCGCGCGTGAACTCGTCGTCGCCGAAGTCGATGAAGGTGTGCTCCTGGCTGACGTTGACATTGGCCAGCTGCCGCGCCGGATCCTTCGCGATGTTGCTGTAGACGTTGGAATATTTTTCCTCAGCCAGCAGCATCATTTCGTAGCACAGCGTGCCGCCGCACAGCAGCGTGCGGATGTACTTCTGCTCCGGATTGAGCTTCGCCTTGATTTCCTCGATCAGGGGCAGGTTCAAGGCGCGCTTGTTGATCTCCTCTTCCTTCTTGCCGCCGAGGATCACGGCCTTGAGCGCCGCCTCCTTGGTGGTCTTCGCGAAGTGTGCCCCGGCCTTCACCACCGCCTCTTCCGAACCGCCGAGGAGGCAGACCACAACCGGTTTCCGGCACGCAGCGACCTCGCGCAGCACTTTCTCCTGCACCGCCTTGGCCGGCGGCTTGGACACCAGGACGATCACCTGGGTGGCCTCGTCGGCATCGAGCGCCCGCAGGGCGTCGATCATCATGATGCCGCCGACCTTCTCGCTCAGGTCGCGGCCGCCGGTGCCGATCATCTGCGTGAGCCCGCCGCCGAAGTCGTGGATGCGGGCGGCGATCTCCTGGCTGCCGGTGCCCGAGGCGCCGACCAAACCGATGTTGCCCTTGCGCACGGCGTTGGCGAAGCAGAGCCCGACGTGGCCCAGCATGGCGGTGCCGCAGTCCGGCCCCATCATCAGCAGGCCCTTGTCGTGGGCCAGCCGCTTCAGCGCCACCTCGTCGTCGATGCCGACGTTGTCGCTGAACATCATGACGTGCAGGCCGTTGTCGAGCGCCCGCTTCGCCTCCAGGGCGGCGAAGTCGCCGGGCACCGAAATGATCGCCAGGTTGGCGCGGGGATTGTGCGCGACGGCGGACTCGAGCGTGGCGTACGTCACCTGCCCGGTGCCGGCGGGAGCCGACTTCTGCTTGAACAGGACGTCGATCTCCTCCAGCGCCCGCTCGCCCGCGGCCTCCGTCTCGGCCCGGACGACGATCATCAGGTCGCCGCTCTTGGCTTCGGCCAGCTCGGGCGCCAGCATGCCGACGTTGTGCAGGACCTGCTTGTTCATTTCGGTCGCCATCGCCACGACCGCCTGCTCGACCCCGGCGATGGTGTTCGCGCGGGTCGACAGCGACATGAGCGACACCGAATCGAAGTAGGTGTTCTTCTTAATGACGATCTTGAGAGCCATGATGGTGTTCTCCAGTTGTCAGAGCCGCTTCCAGGCCGCACACGAGGCCCCAAGCGATGTCTGTTCCCGACGACGACCCGATCCGCAGGACGTCGTCGAGAGCCGGGCGGAACTGCCCCTGATGTTTGCCAAGCAGCTCGGACGCGAGCCGGGCGACGGAGTCCCGGACCCTGCCCTGTGCAGCCATTTTGATGGCCGCGTGACTGATGGCGTTGGTGTTGGCCTTGGACATCGGAACCACGCCGGCGCAGAAGCCCTGGATCGCCGGTGCAAGCGGCTCCGTGGCGTTGAGCGCTGCCAGGAGGCCGACCAGAAAGTCGTCTCCCGACGGCGTCAGGCCCGGGCCAAGGCCGATCAGCTGTCCGGCGTGCGTGAGAGCCGCCGCCAGATCCTGGCGTTTCACCGCATCCAGGAGCTGGTCACCGGCGTGCCGGAGCATCTCGCTGGTGACGCCGGAAATGGCCGGCCCGGACTGTGCCGGGATCATGCCGCCCCGCGTGCCGTAGCGTTCGATGTGGGCGCGGGCCGCGGTGAGCCGCACGCGCAGCGCGTCACTGCCGCACGTCCGGACCGGCGCCGTCATCCGCCATTCGGCCGCGTGGGTGAGGGCGACCGTGACCTTGCCCCGGATCGACAGCGCGCCATCGACGGCAACGGCGTCGTCGCCGACCATGACCCCGATTGCCTGGAAACCCGGCACCTCCACGACCAGCGTGTTCGGCCCATCGTCCATTCCGTCGGCCATCAGCGTGTAGAGGTCGGCGCTAGCTGCGCATTGCAGATTGACCGCCTTGTCGAACACGCTGTGAACGATCCCGCGGAACTGCGCCTGCCTGATGGAGCTGATGAACGCGGCGTCTCCGGAGCGCGCCTGTAGGATGGTTGTTTCGTGCATGTGTCCGTCGGGCCGTCTGCCCGCTCCTTCGGTCTCGGCCGGATCCCGGGGTCAGGCGACCCGGTCCAGGGCAGCGCGCAGTTCGGCCCGTTCGCGCCGGAGGTTGGCGTTCTCCGGTGCGAAGCCGGATGCGTGGTCGAGAACCCGCAGCGCGTCGGCCGGATGGCCCAGCAGCACCAGCGATTGCGCCTTGTGGCGGTGGTAGAGCGGGTTCGTCGGGTCGGCCGCGATGGCGTTCTCCATCGCGGCCACGGCGTCCTCATGCCGGCCGAGCGACCTCAGGCTGTTCGCCTTGTGGAACCAGAAATCGTAGCGGCGCGCATCGTGCGCCAGCAGCCGGTCCATCTCCGCGACCGCGTCCTCGTGGCGTCCGAGTTCGCGCAGGTAGTTGGACTTGTGGTAGCGATGGAACGGCAGGTCCGGCTTTCGCCCGATCGCCGTGTCGTATTCGCGCAGCGCCAGTTCCGGCTGCTGAAGCAACCGGTAGCAGTTCGCCGTGTAGAAGTAGAATTCGATGTCGCCCGGAGCGAGCTGCAGCGCGGCCTTGTAGATGGAGATGGCCTCGTCGTAGCGCTTCAGCTCGGACAGGAAATAGCCTCTGTAATAGAGGAGGTCGAGATTTGCGCCGTCCTGGACGAGCGCCCCGTCGATGACGCGCAGGGCATCCTCGTAACGCTCCGTCCGGGCGAGGCTCTTGGCTTCGCGGATCGCCGTACAGGCCGGAGACGGCGCGGGCGTCTCCTTGCGGAGGATCGAGACCACCCGCCGCTGGTTCAGGTCCTGCGCGTGCTGCAGCGACGACTTGCCGTCGCGATCGGGCTGGTGAGGGTCTGCGCCCGCGTCGATCAGCGCTTCGACGATGTCGGCGTAGAGCCGCCCGCCGTCGCCGAGGATCACCGCCTCCAGCAGCGCCGACCAGCCCAGATCATTGGCGTGGTTCACGTCGATGCCGGCCTTGAGGCAGATCTGGACCGTGCGCAGGTAGCCCTTCTCGCTGGAGGGCAGCAGAGCCGTTCCGCCGAAGCGGTTCACGCTCTTCAGGTCCGCGCCGGCGGCGATCGTCAGCTTGAGGATGTCGTGGAAGCCGTTGGCTCCGGCGCACAGGTAAGGGGTCAGCAGGGTGACGTCCCGGGCGTTGACGTCGCTGCCGGCCTCGATCAGGCGCTTGGCCAGCGCGACGTCGTTCCTCTGCGTCGCCACCATCAGGGCGGTTCGCCCGCCGGCGTCCTTCCGGGTGAGATCCGCGCCCTCGCGCAACAGGCGCTCGACGGTTGCCGGATCGCCCTCTGCGGCAGCGGCGATCAGCGTCGGGTTGGTGGACTGGTCGCTCATCGGTGATCTTCCTTCAAACGGATACGCGGCATGTCGGTGAGAGGGGGCGGGCTCGTCCGCGTGCTGCCCACGAGCCCGCTCCGTGCGTCGGCGGTGGCGGCGCTCAGTCGCTCTCCTGCAGTTGCCGGGGTGCGGCAACGACGGGCGCCGCTTCGGCGATCTCGCTGCGCTGGTTGAGGTGATGCTTCAGCAGGAAGACGCCGGCGATCATCAGGTAGGCGTAGACGAGCGGCATGGCGGCGGGTTGGGCAAAGCCGACGCTCGGCGAATGGATGACACCGAACAGGACCAGCACCGCACCGACGGTCGCCGCGACGGCTCCCCGGACCGGCTTGTCGAGGATGGCGAAGATCGCGATGCAGCCCCAGATCATGCTGCCCAGCGGCGCCCCGTTGCCGAGGTTCGTCAGGCCGACGTAGTAGACGCCCTTCTTGGCCAGCACGTCGGCGCCGACGGCCTTCGCGGTCGTGCCGGCGGCCGAGAGCACGTTGTTGGTCAGCGTCAGCGCCCAGTTGGCGATCCAGGGGAAGAAGCACACGAAGATGACGGGCACTTCGTTCTTCGGCGTCTCGCGCACCACCTGGTTGGCCGTGACGATGCCGATGTAGATGAGGATCGGCGCGACGGCGACCATGGGAATGACGGCCAGCAGGAACGCGCCGAGGCCGAACAGCGTGACCAGCAGCATCGAGGTGCCGGTCGCGAGGGTGTAGCCGATGCCGGCGCCGATCGACTTCCAGCCGGCATGGCCGACGTAGACGGTCACCGGGAACGGGTTGCCGAACAGCATGCCCAGCGTGGACGACAGGCCGTTGGCCAGCATGACGGCGCGCGTCGGGTACGGGTCCCCGGCGGCGTGCGCGCTCTCGATGTTCTCCAGGTCGAAGACGTAGTTGGCCAGGCCCAGCGGCACCGCCGAGGCGAGGTACGGCACGGCGTGCGGCAGGCCTTCGATGAAGCTGCCGATGTGGAGCGTCGGCGGGCTGAAGCCGAAGGAGGTCATCGACGCCTGGATGGCCTCGGGGCTCTGCAGGCCGAAGGCCCACGCCAGAGCCGTGCCGACGGCGAGCAGCAGGAAGCCGGTCGGGATCTTCTTGAAGATCGGCGACTTGCCGAACCAGTTGATGAAGATGAGGATCATCACCACGAACGCGACCGTCGGCGTCTCGAACGACTGCAGCATCGGGTTCATGGCCAGCAGCAGCATGCCCAGGCCGGCGAGGCACGACAGCAGCACGGTGCGCGGGATGTTGCGGCGGATGAGGTCGCCCAGGAACGAGCCGGCGACCAGGATCATTGCTTCGACGAAGCACCAGACGAGCGCGATCTGCAGGGCGAACTCGGCGTTCTTGGTCTGCAGGAAGACCGGCAGGATGACGAGGAACGTCACGGTGAAGATCGACGGGGCGCTTGGGCCGGACGGCAGCGCCGTGACATCCTTCCGTCCGGTGGCCTTCACCACCCGCAGCGCGAAAATGGTGTACCAGACGCTCGCCGCGAACACGGCAAGACCGAACGCCGGCGCGATGCGCCCGTAGACCATGTCTTTCGGCAGGCCGACGACGAACACCAGAAGCCCGATCATCGTCAGGAGATTGGTCAGGTTATTGGACAGAAGCCCAAAATAACCGGCCCAGTCACCTCTTTTCCAAAACAACGATTTTTCCACATTAGCCTCCTGTGGGCTGCCGAACATCGGCATGCGATGCGGTGTGGAGGTGTACTGCGTGAGATCACGGGAAGTCGGTCGCGACTCGTTGCTCACGCTCGAGACGGCGGACTCTTTTATTGGTCGGGTCTCGGCATTTCTACACCTACCGGGGTGTCCTCCGCCGGCGAGCTATTCTTGCACCAGCTTGTCATGAGGCGAGGGGCGCCCAACTGCCCGGAATAAGAGCAAGCGGTGTGCCAGAGTGCCGGAACGGGAAAAACTGGCGGCCCGTTGAAGAGCAGGGCGCAAGCGGCAACGATGGCCGTTGCATTTGGCCATTGCATTCCGCAATGGTTCGGCGGGACCAAGGCAAAAGAGCAGGGTCTGGTCCGGGCCGTTTGCGCGGCCTCTGCCACGGGCCGGGAGGCGAGTGGTCCGCCCTCGGCGGCATCGCCGTCCGGAGGGAGCGCTCGGGCGAACGCGGCGAGAGGATGACCGCGGTTCGGCATCGGGCATGCATCAGGGGGCGATGAGGGCGTCGCGCCCCGCCTCCGGTCACCATGAGCGTAGAAATGAGACCTGCACGGCTGTCGTCCTCGTTCCTTACTCTGGTGCTGGCCACCAACGCCGGGCGCCGCATCGTGGCCGGCGGCGTGCTGGTGATTGCGCTGGTCCTGATCGGAGCCGGGCTGGCCTCCTGGCAGCGCTACGTCGATGAGACCGAGGCCGCACGGCGTGAAACGGGCAATGTCGCCCTGCTGATCGCAGAAGAGCTGTCACGCACCATCGAGGCGGTCAATGCCGTGTTCAAAGGGATCGCCAAGCAGGTCGGTGACAATGGCGAACGGTCGGCAGACGATCAGCGCCACTGGCTTCGTTCGGAAGCCCTGCATGGCATCATGCGCGAGCGCAAGGCCGGCATTCCGGTCGTGGATCGCATCTGGCTGCTGGACAGCACAGGAACGGTGCGCAACTCCTCCGAGACGTACCCGACCCGCCAGCTCGATGCGCACGAGCGGTCCTTTTTTCAGAGGCTGCTCGAAAACCCGTCGCGCGAGACGGTGGTCAGCGGCGCGATCCGCAGCCTCATCGACGAGGATTGGATCTTCGTGTACGCGCGGCGCCTGCGTGGGCCCGACGGCCAGTTTCTGGGTGCCCTGACGGCAGCGCTGCGCGTGCAGCGGTTCGAGGAGGCGTTCGGCCGCATCTCGCTGGGCAAGAATGGCGCCATCTGGCTCGTGCACCACGAGACCCTGGAGATGCTGGCGCGCCACCCGCGCCTGGAGCCGCTGTACGGCAGCACGACCAACGCGCGCTGGGACCGAACGGACACGTCGGCGGTGTCCTTCTGGTTCGATGATCAGGATGGAATCACGCGCCTCGTCGGCGCCCAGAAGGTCCGCGACGTTCCCATCTGGGTGATGGCTTCGCAGTCCCATAAGGCGATGCTCGACACCTGGTGGGATCAGACGCTCGGGATCATCGGCATCGCCGGCGCCGCCATCCTGGCGCTCGCGGCGTTGATGCTGAATCTGGCGGCGCAGATGGCGCGGCATGAGCAGATGGAGGACGCGCTGCGCGAGAGCGGCAGGGCCAAGGCCGATTTTCTCGCCACCATGAGCCACGAGATCCGCACGCCGCTCAACGGGATCATCGGGATGGCCGGTCTGCTGCTGGACACCGCGCTGAACCCGGAACAGCGCCGCTTCGCAACGACGCTGCGCGGATCCGCGGACCACCTTCTGCTGATCGTCAACGACATCCTGGACATGTCGAAGCTGGATGCCGACCAGCTCGACTTCGAGGAGATCTCGTTCGACCTCGACGACTGCGTGCAAACCGCTCTGGAGGTGCTGTCCCCGCGGGCGCACGGCAAGGGCATAGACCTCGGCTACGTGATCGCCCCCGATGTTCCGCGATGCCTGCTCGGCGATCCCGGCCGGCTGCGGCAGGTGCTCTTCAACCTCGTTGAGAACGGCATCAAGTTCACCGAGCATGGCGGCATCGCCGTCGAGGTCCGGCGCGTCGATGGCGAGGCGTTGGAGGTCCTGGTCCGCGATACCGGGGAGGGGATCGCGCCCGACGTCCTGCCGCGTCTGTTCACGGCCTTCGTTCAGGGAGACAGCTCGACCGCGCGCCGGCACGGCGGCACGGGCCTCGGCCTTGCCATTTGCCGGCGGCTGGTCGAGCGCATGGGCGGAACGATTTCGGCCGACAGCGTTCCCGGCCGCGGCAGCACCTTCCGGTTCTCGGTGCGGTTGAAAGGCACCGCCTCGCGCGGGAACGACCCTGGACGCCCTTCGGTTCTGTCCGGGCAGCGGGTGCTCGTCATCGACCGGAGCGCCTTCGCCCGCGACCTTTCCGCGCGCCTGCTGCGTGCGCTCGGCGCCACGGTGGAGGATGTCGAGAGCACACGTGAGGGTCTTCAGGTTCTACGCGGCGCGGCGGTCGACGGTGCGCCGTTCGATACGGTCCTGTTCGACACCCATGGCTCGGGCTCGGACGGCACCGGCTTTGTGGATGCGGTGCGCCGTGAGCCAACGCTCGCACGGATCCGGCTCATTCAGGCCGTTTCGTCCGTCCAGACGTCGGATCCTGGACAGGCGCCGGCTGCCGGCGTCGACGCCGTGCTGAGAAAGCCGCTCATGCCGGATGCCCTCGGCCGCTGCCTGTCTCCGGAGAGCGTGGGCGAGTGCGACGCCGGGGCCGAGGGGAACGCGTCACCGGAACGGCCGACAGCCACGCCCGAGGTCCAACGCCGGCTTCGCATCCTCCTGGCGGAGGACAATCACACCAACCAGGTCGTCGCGCTGACCATGCTCGAACGCATGGGGTACCGTGTGGACGTCGCCGGCAATGGTGTCGAAGCGGTGGAGGCGGTGCAATCCCGGCCCTACGATCTGGTTCTGATGGACATGATGATGCCGGGCATGGATGGCCTCGACGCGACGCGCGCCATCCGGACCCTGTCGGGCCGTGTCCGAGACGTTCCCATCCTGGCGCTGACCGCCAACGCCTTTGCGCACGACCGTGAAGCGTGCCTGAACGCCGGGATGAACGGCTTCATCGCCAAGCCCCTGACGGCGGAGCGGCTGGCTGCGGCGATCGCGCCCTACCTTCAGGAGGAGGGGCCGGAGGATGGCGCGGACGTGGCGCTCGACGACAAGGCGCTCGCCGCGCTGCTGCGCGACCTTGGGCGCGAGGGGCTGATGGACGCCGTTGCCGCCTTCGTCGCCGACGCGCCGAAGCGGCTGGAGCGCATGCGCGAGGACCTGCACGCCCCCGATCTTCGGGCGCTCGCCATGGAAGCGCATGCGCTCAAGAGCATTACCTTGACCTTCGGCCTGCCCGAGCTTGCCGACTGGGCGCAAGACGTCGAATTGCGTGCCAAGGCGGGCAAACCGCTCGCGCCGGGCGACGTCGAGGGGCTTGCGGCCGCCGTGCAGAGTGCCCTGCCGCGTGTCCGGCGGTGGGCGTCCGAGATCCCGCCGGATGGCCAGCGCTGAGGCGCGTCCTAACCAGCGTTATCCGGTCCGCCACTGCTGACGCTTGCGATGGATGGTGGAGACGTTGATCCCCAGGCGGTTCGCCGCTTCGGTGAGATTGCCGCCGCAGAGCGCCACCGCACGCTCGATGGTGTCCCGCTCGACCTCGGCCAGGGGGCGGATCGCGTCACGGGTAGCCAGCGCCGTGTCGGGCGACGCAGGCCCTTCAGCCGGCTGGGGAAGGGCGGTCGCTTCGGCGCGCAGCCATGCAGGCAGCATGGCGGGTGTTACCAGTTCCCCATCGTGCATCACGACGACGGAGCGCACCATGTTCTGGAGCTGGCGGATGTTCCCTGGCCATCGGAAGCCGCGCAGCCAGGATTCGGCCTCCGGCGTGAAGCCACGAAACCGGCGCCCTTCCAGGGCGCCATACTCCGCAAGGAAGTGGTTTGCGATGAGCACCACGTCCTGCCCCCGCTCACGCAGCGGCGGCAGGTCGATGGGGAGGACATAGAGCCGATAATAGAGATCCTCGCGGAAGCGCCCGGCCTGCACTTCGGCGAGCGGATCGCGATTGGTGGCGCACACGATCCGCACGTTCACGGACCGTGTGCGGTCGCTGCCGACCGGCTGGACAACGCCCGTCTGCAGGAAGCGCAGGAGCTTGACCTGCAGGGCAAGCTCCATGTCGCCGATCTCGTCCAGGAACAGGGTGCCGCCATCGGCCTGGACGATCAGGCCGGCGCGGTCCGTGGTTGCTCCCGTGAAGGCGCCGCGGACATGCCCGAACAGCTCGCTTTCCATCAGCTCCTTCGGGATGGCGCCGCAGTTGACGGCGACGAACGGACGGTTGCGGCGCTCGGAGCGGCGGTGGATGGCCTCCGCGGTCACCTCCTTCCCCGTGCCGCTCTCGCCGGTGATGAACACGGTGGCCGAGCTTCGGGCGGCCTGCTCGATCACCCGATAGACCGCCTGCATCGAGAGGTCCGCTCCGATGAACCCTTCGAACCGGCCCGTCGCCAGATCGGCCCGCAAGGTATCGACGATGCTTCGCAGCTGCTTGCGCTCCAGGACATGGCGCAAGGTGGTGAGCAGCCGCTCCGCCTCGATCGGCTTGGTCAAAAAGTCGTCGGCGCCGGCGCGCATGGCCTCCACCGCGGTGTCCACCGATCCATGCGCGGTCACCACGATGACGGGAACGTCGTTGCCCGCCTCGCGCAGCTCCTGGAGCAGATCGATGCCCCTGCCGTCCGGCAGTTCCAGATCGAGCAGCACCGCGGTCAGCGGCGCCTCCGGCACGAGCGCCCGGGCCCGCGTGAGGGTGTCGGCATGCAGCGACGCGAACTGTCCCCGCTCCAGCTGTTTGGCGTAGATGACCGCGAGCGGCTGTGCGTCTTCGACGATGAGGACCAAGGGGCGCGACATGGAAATGCCTCTTTGCGATCCGGGAACGGGAACGAGGTTGCCGCAAGGGGTACCACGGGCCCGTCGCAGCAGGATATGGGCTGCAGGCATGGCATTGCGCAATGCCGCAGGCCATCCCGGGGAACGTGTTGCCCCGGCTTCGCCGATGCCGTCGCGGCCCGTTCCAGCTCCCCGTGTCTGCGGTGCCCGAGGACTGCGGCGCGCCTGCAAAGGCGGTGGGTCGAGGATGCGCCGGGTGTGGAAACCTGTTGCAGGCCGGATGCCTTCCAAGGCGCACGCGCCACCCCGACAGGCTCCCTCTGGAGCGCCGCACGGGGCCCAACTTGAGACGGATGGATAAGTTTTTGAGACGCGCTGTCGGGCGGCCCGGGATGCGCGTTGTTACTGTTTCTCCGACGGCTGCGGGGCCGGAGCGCCACCAGCGCCCTATCGGGAGGAACGCGACATGACCATGATGAACGCCGCGACGGACGAGCCCGTCGGGGACGCGCTCAAGCGGCTCCTCGCCGGTGCGGCGACGGATCCCGACCTGCGGCGGCGCCTGCTCGCCGACCCGAAGGCGGCCCTCGCCGAGTCCGGCCTGTCCGTTGCCGACGGCGTGACGGTGAGCGTGGAGGAGACGCCGCTGGCCGACGCCGCAGCGGTCCTGTCGCGCTGGACCGCCGCCTCCATCGTCCTGCCCGTGCCGACCCGGCCAGACGCCGATCCCAACGCTGGTTCCGATGGCGTTCTCACGGACGACGACCTCGACGGAGTGTCCGGCGGCGGCCCGTTCACCTCCATCATGAACGCCCTGACGCTTCTCCCGACCATCCCCATCGTGTCGTTCTTCAAGTACGGGCCCGCGTCCGTTCCCGGCGTCACCAAGGATCTGGCCGACAGCGTCGCCAAGCAGTGGCACGACAAGAGCACCGCCTGATCCGCGGCCGCCCACGCCCCAATCCCCTACGAGGAAAGCACGCCCATGCCCGCCCATCTGACGCAGTCCCAGCAGTTCATCATCGACAAGGCCCTGGCGGACGCGGGGTTCCGGCGCCGCCTGATGGCCGATCCGGCCGCGGCGATGCGCGACGCCGGCCTCGTCGTGCCGGAGAGCGTGACCTTCACCGTCCTGGAGGACACCGCGACCCACATCCATCTCGTGCTGCCGCCCCAGCTGGATGAGGGCGAGCTGTCCGATGGCGACCTCGACGGCGTCGCCGGCGGGCGCCAGGCCGCCATCTCGCCCTGGAAGCTCTTCCGGACCCGCGACGCGTGAGCCGCGGCACGGTCGGGACACGCAAGAGCCACCGGCAGCAAGGGAACCAGCCGCCATGACGGACATCGCACAGCCCTTGGACCGCGCCCTCGCGAGGGCGGAGACGGACGCCGACTTCCGGCAGCGCCTGCTGGCGGACCCCGCCGCCGCCCTGGCCGAGGAGGGCGCCGCGCCGCCCGCGGGCTGCACCGTGACCGTGGTGGCGGACACCGCGAGCCACGCGCACATCGTCCTGCCCTACGCGCCGTCGGAGAGTGGGCCGTCGGACCTGTCGGACCAGGATCTCGACGGCGTGGCTGGCGGCTTCATCCGACCGCCGTCCTGGTGGGGGGCGTGGCACGCCCAGGTTCGCGCGCGCATGCAGGCCGACCCCGCCTCGTCCGCCGCCCCCGCCGCGAACCCGCCGACCGGCCACACCGGCGGGGCGTAGGCCGGCGCCTGGCCCGGCACGGACTCTGCGCCGGCGGTCTCGAAACCTGGCTCCTGCCCCGGGGGCCACTTTGAGACGGTAGGCCAAGTTTTTGAGACGCAGCGGCGGGCAGCGCGCCGGATGCCGATGCTAGCGTTCGGACATCAGGCACGGGAGGGCACGATGAGCCAAGCGGAACTCGAACGCTTCGCCGCGGCGGTGCAGGAAAGCCCGTCCGTGTTCGACGGTTACGCGGATCTGGTGACCGCCCGGGAGATGGCCGTGCGCCTGCGCCAGGACGGCTACGACGTGACCGACGCCGAGGTCGAGGAGGCGGCGCGCAAGGGCGGCGACCTGTCCGACGAGCAGCTCGACCAAATCGCCGGTGGTCTTCCCGGGATGATCCTCGGCACCCTGGTGGTCGGCGCGGTGGCGAGCGGGATCATCCTGGCGGCCGGCGTGGGTGTGACCATCGCTGCCGCCGTCACCCAATCCAAGAGGCAAGCCGGCTAGGCCGGCGCAACATCACGGGAGCACCGGCATGAGCCACGTGGAACTGCAGCGGTTCGCCGCCGCGGTGCAGGAGTCTCCTGCGCTGCTCGACAGCTACAAGACGGCGGCGAGCCCGGCCGACCTGGCCGCGCGCCTGCGCGGCGACGGCTACGACGTGACCGACGCCGAACTCGAGGAGGTCACCCGCGCGGGCAGTGAGCTGTCCGACGACCAGCTGGACGCGGTGTCCGGCGGCTTGGTGGCCGAGTTGGCGGCCACCGCCGTCGGGATCGCCGGCCTGACGGCGCTCGGCGGCGCCATCCTCGGCATCGTGCTCGGGGCCAAGAAGGCCGGAACGATCCCCGAAACGCGCTGGGGCTGACGCCGAGAACAGGGACGCCGGTCCTCGCCAATGTCGCTGTTCCGCAAGAGCGCGCTCGACCGGCTGTCCAGCCCCGAACGGCTGGACACCGTGTTCGTCGCGGCCCCGCCGCGCACATGGATCGTCTTCGCGGCGGTGGCCCTGTTGGTCGCCGCCGCCGTCGTCTGGTCGGTCGTCGGGCGGATCCCGACGCGCATCGCCGGCGACGGCATCGTGATGAGCGCGCGCAGC
This sequence comes from Azospirillum sp., assembly GCF_050789165.1. Lineage (NCBI taxonomy): Bacteria > Pseudomonadati > Pseudomonadota > Alphaproteobacteria > Rhodospirillales > Azospirillaceae > Azospirillum > Azospirillum sp. Next base: position 132,336 of record NZ_JBOZRT010000093.1, on the reverse strand, counting down.
GAGGTGTTCTCCGCTGCCGCCAAGGCCGCCGGCTCGCTCCTGGAGTTCCGCGTGCAGCCCGGCGAGCGGGTGGCCGCCGGCCAGACGCTGGCGGTCATCAGCCAGTCGCTCGCCGCGCGGCGGCGCGACGCGGAGGAGGCGACGCTGCGCCAGATGAAGGCCCGGCACTCCGGCCTGCTGGCCGAGGAGCACGAGCAGCGCACGCGCCGCGTGACGATCCTCGACGCGCAGAAGGCGGCGCTGGCCGACCAGCTCCGCCGCCAGCGCGAGCGGCTCGGCATCGTCCGCATGCAGGCGGCGGACCAGCGCCAGCTGCTGGAGCGCGGCTTCACCACCCGCGCCCGGGTGCTGGAGAGCGAGCGGGAGGTCAACGACCTCATCGAGCGCCTCGACGCGCTGGAGCAGAAGACGCTGTCCCTGGACGCCGAGGAGATGCGGCAGCAGGCGGACTGGCGGCTCAAGATCCTCGACCACGAGAACGACACCAGGCGCCAGGAGGAACGGCTGCGCACGCTGGAGGTCGAACTGCGGGAAAGCTCGATGGTCGAGGCGCCGGTGCCCGGCATCGTCACCGAACTGGCGGCGTCGCTGGGCGACGTGGTGGCTGCCGGCGCGCCGGTCATCCGCATCGTGCAGGAGGCGGACGACCTCGACGCGCTGGTCTTCCTGCCGCCCCTGAAGGCGAAGCAGGTCCGCCCCGGCATGAACGTCCAGGTCGAGCCCGGCATTGCCAAGAAGGAGGAGTACGGCGCCGTGCTCGGCCGCGTGCAGACGGTGTCGGACCTGCCGGCCTCGCGCGAGGCTCTGGCCGCCATGCTGCACAACGAGGATTTGGTCCGCCTCTTCATGCGCGACGGGCCGCCGATCATCGTGCGCGCCGAACTGGAAATGACCACCGGCACCACCTCCGGCCTGCGCTGGTCGGGCGGCGGCGGCCCGCCCTTCCGCATCGAGCCGGGAACGCTCGCCCGCCTCACGGTGTCGGTACGCGAACAGGCGCCGATCACGCTGGTGCTGCCCTTCCTGCGCTCACTGGTGGGGGCGTAGATGGCCGGCGCCCCGGCGCCCCGCCCGCATCCGCACCGGCGCGTCCGCACGCCGACTCTGCTGCAGATGGAGGCGGTGGAGTGCGGCGCCGCGGCGCTCGGAATCGTCCTGCACCATTTCGGGCGCCACCCGCCGCTGGAGGAGCTGCGCGTCGAATGCGGCGTCTCGCGCGACGGCAGCAAGGCGAGCGACGTGGTGCGCGCCGCCCGGCGCTACGGCTGCGAGGCGAAGGGCATGCGGCTGGAGCCGGCCGACGCCCTGGCCCGCCCATTCCCCTTCATCGCGCACTGGAACTTCAACCACTTCCTGGTGGTGGAGGGGGTGCGCGGCAACACCGTGTTCCTCAACGACCCCGCGGTGGGCCCGCGCCGCGTCACGCTGGCGGAATTCGACGCCGCCTTCACCGGCATCCTGCTGGCCATCACGCCGGGGCCGGATTTCCGGCCCGACCCGAAGCCGCCGGGCGCGCTGCGGCAGTTCGTCCCGCTGCTGCGGCAGGCCGGGTCGGCGGTGCCGCTGTCGGTGCTGGTCGGCCTGCTGCTGATCGTGCCCGGGCTGCTCATCCCCGCCTTCACCAAGGTGTTCGTCGACGACGTCCTGGTCCAGGAGAAGACCGACTGGCTGCGGCCGCTGATCGCGGTGATGCTGGCCACCGCCGTGGTCTACGGCGTCCTGACCTGGCTGCAGAAGCTGGTCCTGCTGCGCGCCCAGACGGCGCTCGCCATCGGCGCCTCGGCGCGCTTCCTGTGGCACCTGCTGCGCCTGCCCATGGAGTTCTTCACGCAGCGCCACGCCGGTGACGTCGCCAACCGCGTGGGCGCCAACGACCGGCTGGCCGGCATCGCCGCGAACCAGCTGGGCGCGGGCGTCGTCAACGCGGCGAGCGCCGGCTTCTACGCGCTGGTCATGCTGGCGCTCGACCCGGTGCTGGCGGCCGTCTGCCTGGGGCTGGGGTCGACAAACCTGACGGTCTGGCGGCTGCTCGCCCGTCGGCGGGAGGACGCCGGACGCCGGCTGGCGCAGGACCTCGGCCGCTTCGAGAGCGCCACCGTCACCGGCATCCTGGCGATCGAGACGCTGAAGGCGACGGCCACCGACGACGACTATTTCGCCCGCTGGTCGGGCCTGCAGGCCAACCACAACGCCAACCAGCGGCAGCTCGGCGCCTACGGGCTGGCGGCCAGCGCGGTCGAGCCGCTGATCGGCGGCCTCACCACCGCCGCCATCCTGGGCGTCGGCGGGCTGCGGGTGCTGGAGGGCGACATGACCATCGGCACGTTGGTCGCCTTCCAGATGCTGGTGCAGAGCTTCATGGGGCCGCTCGCCGCCCTGGTGACGGTGTTCGGTGCCGTGCTGGAGGCCAAGGCCGACCTGGCGCGCGTCGGCGACGTGCTGCGCCACCCGCGTGCCCGGCCCTTCGCAGCGCCGGCCGAGGCGCCGCCGGCCGAGGCCGCGCCGAGGCGGCTGGAGGGGCGGGTGACGCTGCGCGCGGTGACCTTCGGCTACCAGCGCTACGCCCCGCCGCTGATCGAGGACTTCGACCTGGAGGTGGCGCCCGGCGCCCGCATCGCGCTGGTCGGCGGGTCGGGCAGCGGCAAGTCGACCCTGGCCAAGCTCATCGCCGGGCTGCACCAGCCCTGGAGCGGCAGCATCCTGTTCGACGGCACGCCCATGGAGGCGCTGCCGCGCGCCACCCTCGTCGCCTCGGTCGGCGTCGTCGGGCAGGAGGTGCACGTCCTGCGCGGCAGCGTGCGCGAGAACCTGTCGATGTGGGACCCGACCGTCACCGACCGGGCGTTGGGCGATGCCCTGCGCGACGCCGACGTTCTGGAGGTGGTGGCCGCGCGGCCCCGCGGGCTGTCCGGCGCGGTGGACGAGGGCGGCGCCAACTTCAGCGGCGGGCAGGCGCAGCGCCTCGCCATCGCGCGGGCGCTCGCCCGCGACCCGTCGATCCTGGTCCTGGACGAGGCGATGTCGGCGCTGGACGCCCTGTCGGAGCAGCGCATCGACGAGGCGATCCGCCGGCGCGGCTGCACCTGCATCGTCGTCGCGCACCGGCTCAGCACCGTGCGCGACGCCGACGAGATCATCGTGCTCGACCGCGGCCGGGTGGTGGAGCGCGGCTGCCACGACGAGCTTGCCGCCTGCGACGGCGCCTACCGGCGCCTGATGGGCGGCGAGTGACGGCCATGCCCGATTCCCCCGCCACCGGCCTGGTCCGCGACGACGCGCTCCTCGCCCTGTCCGGCAACCGTCCGCTGCGGCTCGACGGGCAGTCGCGGCTGCTGCGGGTGACGGAGGGGCGGGTGTCCGTGCACGCCATCCGCGTCCGCGACGACGGCGCGCCGACCGGCACGCGGCTGCACGTCGTCACCGTCGGCCCCGGCGACACGCTGCCCGGCTGGCCGGAGGCGGGGATCGGGATCGGCCTGTTCGCCGTCGCCATCGGCGTGGCCCAGGCGGTCCCGGTGGAGCGGGCCGACGCGCCATCGAACCGCGTGGCGATGGACGGGCTGAACGCCGTGCTCGCCGCGTTCGGCGAGCACACCTCCGCCGAGGTGCCGGCCGGCGCGCACTGGATCGAACCGGGCGAGACGCTCACCGTCGACCGCCGCCGCGTGATCGTCGGCCATCGCGCCAGCTGGGCCGTGCTCGATGGGGATCCCGCGCCGCGCCTGCTGACGCCGCGCACCTGGCTCACCGTCGAGGAGGGCGCCACCGTCCGCGCGCTGACCACGGCGGATGTGCTGGCGCGCTTCGGCTGGGCGCCCATCGACGCGGTGTGCGGCGGCGCGCTGGCGCGGCTGCACGCGGAGATCGGCCGCTCCGACCGGGATGCGCGCGAGCGCATCGCGGCGCGCCGCGGCAGCGATGAGGCCGCCGTGCGCAACGCCGTGCGCGCCGCCATCGACGTGCTGGGCGACGCCGCCGACGCCGGCCCGGATCCCGCCACGGGAAGCGCGGACGCGGCGGATGCCGCGGTGCAGCGGGTGGCGCACGACCTCCGCATCCCATTGCGCCCGCTGCCCGGCGACGACGCCGGGGAACCGGACGAGGGCCTGACCACCGCGGTGCAGCGGCACGCGCGGGCGTCGGGGTTCCGCTGCCGCGAGATCGCCTTACCGGACGCGTGGTGGCGGCAGGACTTCCCGTCCTTCGTCGGCGCCTGGGGGGAGACCGGCACGCCCTGCGCGGTGCTGCGCCGGGGCGCCGGCCGCTTCGAGGCGGTGGCGGCCGACGGCGGGCGGCAGCGGGTGACGGCGGAGCTGGCCGCGCGGCTGGCGCCGGGCGGCGTCGCCCTCTACCGCACGCTGCCGGCCCGGGCGCTGGGGGTGCGGGACATCCTGTCCTTCGCGCTGTCCGGATCGGCCGCCGACCTCACGACGGCGGTGGGCCTGACCGTCGTGACGGTGCTCCTCGGCCTGCTGACGCCGGTCGCCACGGGGGTGCTGGTGAACGAGGCGGTGCCCTTCGCCGAGACGGCCAGCATCGCCCACATGGCGCTCGGCCTCGCCGGGATCGCCGTGGGCAGCGCCATGTTCGCGCTGGTGCGCGCGGTGCTGCTGCTGCGCTTCGAGGGGCGCGCCGACGCGCAGCTGCAGGCGGGCGTCTGGGACCGCCTGCTGAAGCTGCCCGCCGGTTTCTTCCGCGGCTTCAGCACCGGCGACCTGCTGATGCGCGCGCTGTCGCCGACGTCGCTGCGGCGCGTGGTGTCCGACACCCTCATCAGCAGCGGCCTGTCGGGCCTGTTCTCCATCGTCAACTTCGGGCTGATGCTGACCTACGACGGCCGGCTCGCCCTGGGGGCGGTGGCGGTGACGGCGCTGGCGGCGGTGCTGCTCGCCGGCACCGGCCTCGTCCAGCTGCGCTTCGAGCGCCGCACCGTGGAGCGGGCGGCGGAGACCTCCTCGGCGCTCCTCGACGTCCTCACCGCGCTGGCCACCGTCCGCGCCAACGGCGCCGAGGACCGCATGTTCGCCCGCTGGCTCGGCCTGTTCAGCGCGCAGCGGCGCGAGGCGTTCCACGCCGGGCTGGCCGGCGGCGCCTTCGCCGTGCTGAACGCGCTGGTCCCGCTGCTCGCCACGCTGGCCTTCTTCCTGATCGTCGCCTCGGCCGAGAAGACGGTGTCGGTGGGCGACTTCGTCGCCTTCAACGCGGCGTTCGGGCAGTTCATCGGCGCCGCGCTCGGTGTGGTGACGGCGCTGACGGCCTCGCTCGACGCGGTGCCGATCGTCAAGCGGATGAAGCCGATCCTCGACGCCGTGCCGGAGGCGACGGAGGACAAGCCGGCGGCCGGGCCGCTGCAGGGCCGCATCGCGATCAGCGGCATCACCTTCCGCTACGGCGACGGGCCGCCTGTGCTGGAGGACGTCGGCTTCACCGCCGAGCCGGGCGCCTTCGTTGCGCTGGTCGGCGCCTCGGGCTCGGGCAAGTCGACGCTGTTCCGCCTGCTGCTCGGCTTCGAGACGCCGGAGCGCGGTTCGGTGTCCTACGACGGGCAGTCGCTGGCCGACGTCGACCCGGCGTCGGTGCGCCGGCAGCTGGGCGTGGTCCTGCAGAAGGGCACGCTGCTGCCCGGCTCCATCCTGGAGAACATCGTCGGCTCCGCGCCGCTCGGCATCGACGACGCCTGGGAAGCGGTGCGGATGGCCGGGCTGGAGGAGGACATCCGCGCCATGCCCATGGGCCTGCACACGCTGCTGTCGGATGGCGCCGCCACGCTGTCGGGCGGGCAGCGCCAGCGCCTGATGATCGCCCGCGCCATCGTCCGCAAGCCGCGGGTCCTGCTGCTGGACGAGGCGACCAGCGCGCTCGACAACCGCACCCAGGCCATCGTGGCGGACAGCCTGGCGCGTCTCAACGCCACCCGCGTCGTCATCGCGCACCGCCTGAGCACGGTCGTGCACGCCGACGAGATCTGCGTGCTGGACGCCGGGCGGGTCGTGCAGCGCGGCACCTACCGGACGCTGATGGAGCAGGACGGGCCGTTCCGCACCCTGGCCCGGCGCCAGCTCATGGACGGCTGACCCCGAGGCTAAAGAACGGCCAGGGTGCGCAGCCAGGATCCGACGGTGGCGGGAAGCTGCGACATGCCGGCGGCGTACGCCGGCCGACCCTGCCGGGCGTCGCGTGGCGAGAGACCGAAGGCGGTGCGGAAGGCGCGGCTGAAGGATGTCTCCGACCCGAACCCCCATTTGTAGGCGATGTCGGCGATGCGCTGGCGCTGCCCGGCCGAGACCAGCTCGGCCATGCTGCGGGCGAGACGGCGCTGCAGGATGTAGGCGGACACCCCGCCCATCGGCTCGAACAGGCGGTAGAGCGTCGGGCGCGACATCCCGAAGGTTCGGCAGATGTCGGCCGCCCCGAACTCGGGGTCGGCGAGGTTGTCCTCGATGCAGCGCTTGATGGCGTTGAGGCGGGCGGCGTGCATCTCGGGCCGCACGAGGTCGAGCGCGTCGAGCTTCGGCCCCAGGCATCCGGCGACGAAGCCGGCCGAGCCGCGGGCCACCGCCAGCGCGTCGCGGGCGGACAGCCCTTCGGCCGCGGCGTGCAAGGATCGGATGTGGCCGCCGAGCAACGCGCCGACCGCGCTGTGGCCCGGAATCACGAGGCCGTGCAGCGCATCCGGCGCCGGCAGCAGCGGCGCCAGCATCTCGCGCGGGATGCACAGCGTCAGGTTCGCGAAGGTCCGATCGACGGTGGCGAGCGGCTGGGCGAGGTCGATCACGCAGACGTCGCCCCGGTGCACGGTGACCTCGCGCTGCCCCATGGTGCCGGCGAACTCGCCCTCCAGCATTAGCTGGACCATGTAGTGGTCGATCCCGCTGCGCGCGATCACGTGCGGCGTGCGGCTGAAGGTCTGTGTGACCGACGCGCAATGCGTCAGCAGCACGCTGCCCAGGTGGTAGGCCTCCAGCGAGCCGCGGAAGGTCCGTACGGCGGCGCCGTCGCTGACGCTCACGTCGAAGGCGGGCGACATCTGGTCGCGCCAGATCCAGAACGCCTCCTCCGGCGCCATCGCGCCGCTGTCGAAGCGGTGCACCGGCAGGGCGCCGTCCGTGGTGCTGTCGATGGTGCCGTCGGAGGTCGTCGTCATGCGTGCGTCGGGCGTCCGTATGGTCGGTTTCGCCAACCATTCGAGCACGTGCAATCCGCGCGCTGTCAAGTCGTATCGTTAAACTATAACTTGTGTTTTAGCCTTCTTCCGCCAAAACCTTGGGGAAGAAATGGGCAAACGCCAGACACCGGCGCCTGCGTTGTCGGGGAATGGTTGCCTACCAATCGACGGTCTGGTGTCCCTTGGCGGCCAGGATCACCGTGGAGACGGTGCCGGCCACGGCGAGACCCAGGCCCAGCAGGCAGCCCCCGACGATGCCGACGGCGATGAGGCTGCCTCCGGCCACGTGGTCCAGGTCTTCGTCCGTCAGGTCCCCGCCCCGGCGCACGGTCTCCTCGACTTCGGCGTCCGTGACGTCGTACCCGTCGCGGCGCATCTGCGCGGCCATCTCACCGGCGGTCGCGACCGTCCTGTAGGCGTCGAGACACACCGGCGTCTCCTGCACGGCGCTGGCAAACCGACGAAGTTCCGCTTGGCTCATGCTCCGCTCCTGTCCGGGTCCACGACGCTGAGCGCGTGATGGCCCGAGCGTAGCGGATCGGCGCCTGGAACGCTCTCCGGCCCGTCTCAAAAACTTGGCGGCGCGTCTCATTCGCCGTTCCCCGGCCCGGTGGCCGGAAGGCTATGGCCGCGGGGCATCCCGTTCCGGCAGCACGGGCGCCGGGCTGCGTTGGCTGGAGAACGGCGGCCGCCGCTGCCGACTCCCGGACCACGGCATGGCGGAGCGCCGCCACGGCCCCAGGCAAGCGGCGCTTGTTTGGGGTCGGCGAGCAGCGCCCGCCGACCCCGGCGGTTCAGTCCATCGTCGGGATGACGAAGCTGGCGCCGTCCTTGATGCCCGACGGCCAGCGCGAGGTGACCGTCTTGGTCTTGGTGTAGAAGCGCACCGCGTCCGGCCCGTGCTGGTTCAGGTCGCCGAAGCCCGAGCGCTTCCAGCCGCCGAAGGTGTAGTAGGCCAGCGGCACCGGGATCGGCACGTTCACCCCCACCATGCCCACCTGCACCCGCGCCGCGAAATCGCGCGCCGCGTCGCCGTCACGGGTGAAGATCGCCACGCCGTTGCCGTACTCGTGCTCGTTCGGCAGCCGCAGCGCCTCCTCGTAGTCGGCGGCGCGCACCACCGAGAGGACGGGGCCGAAGATCTCCTCCTTGTAGATGCGCATGGAGGGCGTCACCTCGTCGAACAGACAGCCGCCCATGTAGAAGCCGTTCTCGTAGCCCTGCATGGTGAAGTTGCGCCCATCCACCACCAGCTTGGCGCCCTCGCTGATGCCGAGGTCGACGTAGTCGCGCACCTTCTGCAGGTGCTGCTTGGTCACCAGCGGGCCGAAGTCGGCGTCGGCGTCGGTGGAGGGGCCGATCTTCAGCGACTCCACGCGCGGCACCAGCCGCTCCATCAGCGCCTCGGCGGTCTTCCGGCCCACCGGCACCGCCACGGACACCGCCATGCAGCGCTCGCCGGCCGAGCCGTAGCCGGCGCCGATCAGCGCGTCCACCGCCTGGTCGAGGTCGGCGTCGGGCATGACGATCATGTGGTTCTTGGCACCGCCGAAGCACTGCACGCGCTTTCCGTTGGCGCAGCCGCGGGTGTAGACGTACTCGGCGATCGGGGTCGAGCCGACGAAGCCGACCGCGGCGATGTCCGGGTCGTCGAGGATGGCGTCCACCGCCTCCTTGTCGCCGTTGACGACGTTGAGGATGCCCGGCGGCAGCCCGGCCTCCAGCATCAGCTGGGCCAAGCGCAGCGGCACGCCGGGGTCGCGCTCGGACGGCTTGAGGATGAAGGCGTTGCCGCAGGCGATGGCCGGGGCGAACTTCCACATCGGGATCATGGCGGGGAAGTTGAACGGCGTGATGCCGGCCACCACGCCCAGGGGCTGGCGCATGGAGTAGAGGTCGATGCCGGGGCCGGCGCCCTCGGTGTACTCGCCCTTCAGCAGGTGCGGGATGCCGCAGGCGAACTCCACCACCTCCAGGCCGCGCTGGATGTCGCCCTTGGCGTCGGCGACGGTCTTGCCGTGCTCGCGCGCCAGCAGCAGCGCCAACTCGTCGTATTCGCGCTGCACGAGGTCGAGGAACCTCATCATCACGCGGGCGCGGCGCTGCGGGTTGGTGGCGGCCCAGGCGGGCTGCGCGGCCTTCGCGTTCTCGACGGCGGCGCGCACCTCGGCCTTGCTGGCCAGCGGCACGCGCGCGGTCACCTCGCCGGTCATCGGCGTGAAGACGTCGGCGAAGCGGCTGGACTCGCCGCGCACCGGCTTGCCCCCGATGAAGTGATGCAGTTCGGTCATGGTTCCTCCCGTCTGTGTTCTTGCGAGCCCCCCGGAGGGGATGCGGTGGCGTATATTACACAGGTCGGGCGTGCGATGCGCCGTGCAAAGGTGACGCGTCCGGGTCCGGACCGCGATCTTTGACAATAGTCAAGGACCGCCCCCGATTAGCGGACCGAAATTCCTTCGCACGAGAAACATTGGCGAGGGGAGAGGCCGGTGCCGGACACTGCGGCCGGAACGGCGGAGGCGGCCGGCGTGGCGGGACCGGCGGGCGACGGCCGGCACGCGCACGCCACCATCGACGGGCTGGTCCGGCGCGGCCTGGTGGCGCTGTTCGCCATTGTGCTGCTGGCGGGCACCGCGGCGCTGCTGATGCACGACGCCGTCTCGTCGCTCGACCACACGGCCGAGGCCATCAACCTCAGCGGCCGGCAGCGCATGCTGACCCAGCGCGCCGCCCTGTTCGCCACCCGCCTGTCCTCCGCCGAGGAAATGGAGCGCACCGTCCTCCAGGCCGAGCTAACCGCGGTCCTCGACGACATCGTGCGGGCGCAGGAGGTGCTGACCGGCTCCCCGGCCGTGCTGCCGGAGGTGCGGGCGCTCTACGCCGGCGTCTGGCGGGAGGATGGCGTCTTGCACCACACCGTCGAGTCGCTGCGCCCCTTCCTGTCCGCCCAGCCGCGCGGCCTCCCGGTGCCGCGCGTCGACGGGGTGCTGGCGGAGCTGGACACCCTGACCGGCCGGGTGGTGGTGCTGGTCAACGCGGCGGTGCAGCGCTCCTGGCTGCTCAGCCTGATCGTCTTCGCGGTCATCGCCGGCACGGCGGTGGTGACCATTCCGCTCGCGATCCTGCCGCCGGCACGGCTGGTGCACCGGCAGGTGGATGGCATGACGGCGCTGGCCTCCCGCCTGGAGGCCGCCCGCGCCGAGGCCGACGAGGCGAACCGGGCCAAGTCCGACTTCCTGTCGCGCATGAGCCACGAGCTGCGCACGCCGCTCAACGCCATCCTCGGCTTCGGCCAGCTGCTGCACTGCGGCGCCTCGGCCCCGCTGACCGCGCAGCAGGCGACCTGCGTCGGCCACATCCTGGAGGCCGGGGACCACCTGCTGCAGCTCATCAACGACATCCTCGACCTCGCCAAGATCGAGGCGGGCAAGGTGCAGCTGGCGATCGAGGACGTGCTCCTGGACACCGTCCTGCACGAATGCCGGACCATGACCGAGGCGATGGCGGCCAAGCACGGCGTGTCGGTGCTGATCGAGCCGCCGGGGCCGGCGCTGGCGGTCAGCGCCGACCACATGCGGCTGCGGCAGGTGGTGCTGAACCTGCTGACCAACGCCATCAAGTACAACCGCCCGGATGGCACGGTGACGCTGGCGTGCACCGCGGCGGCGCCCGGCCGGCTGCGGCTGTCGGTGGCCGACACCGGCCCCGGCATCCCCGAGGCGCTGCGGCCGAAGCTGTTCCAGCCCTTCACCCGCCTGATCGGCGAACGCCGCGAGATCGAGGGCAACGGCATCGGCCTGACCATCGCTCGGCAACTGGTCGAGATGATGGGCGGCACGCTGGACTACACGACGGCGGAAGGGGAGGGGACGACGTTCTGGGTGGAGCTGCCTCTGGTTGGCGAGGTCTCTTCGCTCGTTCCCCACCCCAACCCTCCTCCACTCAGTGGAGGATTAGGGTGGGGGTCGGCAGCCGGCGCGTAAGCAAAAACCCCTGCGGCCATTTTAGCGATGCGGTGATATACGCTCTGCCGTATCGTGCGCGTGCTGCCGCGCTGCCGGGAGGGGTTGGGATGCGGGTGTTGCGGATCGCCGCCAAGGTTTCCGCCTGGGCGCTTGCCGCGCTGCTGGTCGTCGCCGGAGCGGCGCTGGCCGCCGAGCCCGTGCGCTTCACGCTGCTCTACGCCCACTCCACGACCGAGCTGCAGGAGCAGCAGGGGCGCGGCGGGCTGGCCCGTCTCGCCGCGGCGGTGAAGGCGGAGCGCGCGCGCGGGCAGCCGGTCTTCCTGCTGCACGGCGGACAGGCCTTCGCCCCCAGCGTTCTGTCGTTCTACGACGAGGGCGCGCACATGATCGACCTGCTGAACGACCTGCAGATCGACGCCATGGCGGCGCTGAACCGCGACTTCCATTACGGCGAGGACGTGCTGCTGGCGCGCGCCCACGAGGCGAACTTCCCCATGGTCACGTCGAACGCCATCGACCGCACCACCGGGCGCGTGCACGACGGGCTGGTGGATTCGGTGGTGCTGAAGGCCGGGCCGCTGCGCATCGGCGTTCTCGCCGCCACGCCGGCCCGCACGCGCGAGGTGGCGCGCGTCACCCGCACCGACGTACCCGATCCCGCCGTCGTGCTGGCCGCCAAGGCCAAGGCGATGCGCGCTGGCGGCATCGACCTCGTGGTGGTGCTGACGGGCAATTCCGGCGACACGCACAAGGCGGTGATCGCGGCCGGCATCGCCGACATCGTGCTCTACCAGGACCGCGGCAAGGCGTACGAGGTGGTGCACGACGGCAAGCGCCTCGCCGCTTCGGTGGACGCGCAGGCGGGCTGGGTGCTCGCCCTCGACGCGGTGGTGGTGCCGGGGGTGGGCGGCGGCAAGGCGTCGTCGCTGCAGCCGTCGCTGGCGGCGCGGTTGATCGACACCGCCGCGGTTCCGCCCGACGCCGCCATGGCGTCGCGGGTCAAGGTCTACACCGACCGCCTCGACGCCCAGCTCGGCCTCCAGGTCGGGCGGCTCGACGGCGCGCTCGACACGCGGCGCGAGGCGGTGCGCGGCGGCGAGAACGCCTTCGCCAACCAGATCGCCGACGCGGTGCGCGCGGCGCTCGACGCCGATCTGGCGCTGATCAACGGCGGCGCCATCCGCGGCGACCGGCAGTACGCCGCCGGCGCCACGCTGACCCGCCGCGACATCTTCACCGAACTGCCCTACCACGACCCCGTCGTGCTGCTGGACCTCACCGGCAAGGAGCTGCTCGACACGCTGGAGCTGGCCTACGGCGCGGTGGAGCAACTGCACGGCCGCTTCCTGCACCTCTCCGGCGCCCGCGTCACCGTCGACCTGACCAAGCCGGCGGGCCAGCGCGTCGTCGAGCTGACCATCGGCGGCAAGCCGGTGGAGCGCGAGCGCCACTACCGCGTCGGCACGCTGTCGTACCTCGCCGCCGGCAACGACGGCTACGGCCTGCTGGCGGCGGCCCCGCGGCTGGTGGGCGAGCGCGACGCCGACTTCGCCTCCATGCTGCTGATCGGCAGCGTCGCCCGCGACGGCGTGCTGAAGCCGGCGCTCGACGGCCGCATCGCGCTGCGCCGCTAGGGTCCGGCCCGGATGTCCAGCCCGCCCCCACGCCCGCTGCCGCCCCCCGCCCCGCCCTTGCGGGTGCGCCGGCGCATGGGCATCGCGGCGCGCATCACGCTGGGCGTGGCGATCATGGGCGTGCTGGTGGTGCTGACCGGCGTGGTCTCGCTGACCGCGTTCCGCCAGTTCCGCGGCGAGGTGGCGGCGCTGTCCAACGAGGCGTTGCCGCGCGTCATCACCAGCGCCGAGCTGCTGACCGACTTCCACGGCGTGGTGGCGCAGATCTCCAGCCTCGCCGCCGCCGCCACTGAGGCGCAGCGCAAGGCCGCCTCCGACAAGCTGAGCGGCGAGCTGGACTACATGCAGATCCTGGTGCGCCGCCTGCGCGAGAACCTCGCCGCCTCGGGGTCGGCGGAGGCCGGCGCCCCGGTTCTGGAGCAGCTGCGCACCTCGCTCAGCGTGCTCGACGGCACGGTGACCGACCTCGATTCCGAGGTGTCGCGCACCATCACCGCCGCCCGCCGGCTGGCCATGGCGACGCAGGAGCTGGCGGGCTTCGCCGCCGGGCTGGAGCGCTTCGCCGAAGGCGACGACGCGGCGCGCGCCGGCGCCTGGAGCGTGCGCATGGCCGCCCTGGTGGCGCGCGGCGCGCGGGCCCCCGACCTCGACCACCTGAACCGCCTGACCGTCGAGCGGCGCGACATCGAATCCGCCATCGGCTGGCTGGGCCGCCCGGACGACGCCGTCTCCGGCGCGCTGCCCGAGGCGATGGACCGCGCCGAGGCGGAGCTGGCACGCGTCCTGCTCGGCCCCGACGGGGTGTTCGAGGTGGCGGCGGAGCGCCTGCGCTCGCGCAACCGCGCCCAGGCGCTCTACACCCAGGCCCGCAATCTGGTGGAGGCGGTGGACCGCGCCGTGCAGGCGCTGCACCATCGCGTGCAGACCGACGCCGACACCCGCGCCCAGGATCTGGCGCTGCTGACCGGCACCCAGTCGACGCTGGTGATGGCGCTGGTGGCGGCGTCGTTCCTGCTGGTGGTGGGGGTGTTCTTCTTCTTCCGCTCGTCGGTGTCGTCGCGGCTGCTGGCGCTCAACGGCGCGGTGCTGGCCCGGCTGGCCGGCGAGCCGACGCGCATCCCGGTGCGGGGCGAGGACGAGATCGCCGACATCGGCCAGTCCATCCGCTTCTTCATCGACGAGATCGGCCGCCGCCAGCAGGACCTCGCCGCCAACGAGCGGCGATTCCGCGACCTCGTCGAAGGCTCGATCCAGGGCATCGTCATCCTCCGCGGCTTCGTGCCGCTCTACGCCAACGAGGCCTTCGCCCGCATCGTCGGCATGAGCGTCGGCGAGGTGCTGGCGCTGCCGACGCTGGCCGCCTTCCTCGGGCCGGAGGAGGCGGAGCGCACCAGCGCCGCCTGCGACCGCATCATCGCCACCGGCGAGTCGCCGCCCACCCGCCGCCTGCAGGGCCGGCGGGGCGACGGGGCCGAGGTGTGGGTGGAGCTGTCCGGCCGTCGTGTCGACTGGATGGGCGAGCCGGCGGTGCAGGCCGTCGTCGTCGACGTCACGCGCGAGGTGGAGGCGGAAGCGGCGCTCGCCCGCACCTCGGCCGAGCTGGGCGCGGCGGTGGCGGCGATGCCGAGCGGCCTGCTGCTGCTCGACGGCGACTTCGCCATCCGCATCTGCAACCACCGCCTGCTCGCCATCCTGGGCTACCCGGCGGAGCTGGGGCGGCCCGGCCGGCCCTTCGCCGACCTCTTCGCCTATGAGGTGGCCGCCGGCCGCATGGGCTCCGCCGAGGGCGCCGCGTCGCGCATGAGCACCGAGGCGCAACTGCGCTCCGGCCAGCCCCTGGTGGCCGAGCGCACGCTGTCGGACGGCACCACGGTGCTGATCCAGGGCAACCGCCGGCCGGGCGGCGACGGCTACGTCCTCACCGTCACCGACATCACCGAGCAGCAGCGCACCCGCGACGAGCTGCGCCAGTCCAAGGAGGCGGCGGAGCGCGCGCTGGACGACCTGACGCTGGCGCAGAAGAGCCTGATCCAGGCGGAGAAGATGGCCTCGCTGGGCCAGCTGGTGGCCGGCGTGGCGCACGAGGTGAACACCCCGGTCGGCGTCACCCTCACCGCCGCCACGCAGCTGCAGATCGAGGTGGACGAGATCGCCGCCCGCCACGGCGCCGGCCGCCTCAAGCGCTCGGCCTTCGAGGACTTCCTGTCGACCAGCCGCGAGCTGTCGCACCTGATCGCCGCCAACAGCGAGCGCGCCGCCGACCTGATCCAGTCCTTCAAGCTGGTCGCCATCGACCAGTCGAGCGGCGAACGCCGCCGCTTCGTGCTGGCCGACTACATCGAGGAGCTGCTGCGCAGCCTCAGCCCGGCGCTGCGCCAGGCCGGCTGCGCGGTGGCGGTGGACTGCCCGCCGGCGCTGGAGGTGGACGGCTACCCCGGCGCCCTGTCGCAGATTCTCACCAACCTCGTGATGAACGTGCTGACGCACGCCTACGACCCCGGTGCTGCCGGTCGCATCCGCATCACCGTCCGCCCGGCGCCGAACGACCATGTGGTGCTCGACTTCGCCGACGAGGGCCGCGGCATCGCACCGGACGTGCTGCCGAAGATCTTCGACCCTTTCTACACCACCACCCGCGGCACCGGCGGCAGCGGCCTGGGCCTGCACATCGTCTACAACTTGGTGGCCGGCACCCTGCGCGGCGGCATCACGGCGGCCAGCGAGCCGGGGCAGGGCACCTGCTTCACCCTGAGCTTCCCGCGCGTCACCCCGAAACCCGTGGCGGCGGACGCGGAGGTAGAGGGGGTGGCGGATTGACGGGGGGATGCCCGCCTCCTTTTCCCCCACCTTTGGCTGAGCCGTCGGCGCTTGCGGGGTGCCGGGTCGCCCGCAGGCCTCCGTATGCGCAGATGCGGGCCCTGCCCCGATAGCGGATCATCGAGCCCATGGGGCCATGCCTTTGGGGGGGACGATCATGGGACCTCTGCCGCTTGTGCCGATGTTTCGCGCCGTCGTGACGGCGGGCCTGCTGTTCGCCCTGTCCGGCACCGCCGGCTGCTCCTCGCCGACCCGCCTCGATGCGGTACCGGTCGCCGTTCAGGCCAAGGCCAGTGTCGTGGGAATGCCCGGTGTCCGCTACTGGGCGGACGGCGACACCAGTGACTTTCAGCAAGACGGCCTGGAGTCCGTGCAGCGCGAGAAGGCGCTGCTGCAGCAGGAGGGCCATCGTGGACCGCTCCCCCCGGCGAACTTCCTGGCGGTCTCGGGCGGGGGCGAGGACGGGGCCTTCGGGGCGGGGCTGCTGGTGGGGTGGAGCGCCGCCGGGACGCGCCCCCGTTTCAAGGGGGTTACCGGCATCAGCACCGGGGCGCTCATCGCGCCCTTCGCCTTTCTCGGGCCGGAGTACGACGACAAGCTCAAGGAGGTCTACACGACCATCACCGGCAAGGACATCCTCGAAGAGCGTGGCTATCTGGCCGCCATCACCAACGACGCCATGGCGGACACCGCGCCGTTGCGCAAGCTCGTGCGGCGGATCTTCGACCAGCGCATGCTCGACGCCATCGCGGTGGAGCATGAGAAGGGCCGCATCCTGCTGATCGGCACCACCGATCTCGACGCCCGCCGCCCGGTCATCTGGAATGTTGGCAAGATCGCGGCCAGCCGGCATCCGCAGGCTCTCGATCTGGTCCAGACCCTGCTGGTGGCCTCGGCCGCGATTCCCGGGGCATTCCCGCCGGTCATGATCAGCGTCGAGGCGGATGGGCGGAAATTCGAGGAAATGCACGTGGACGGCGGCGCAACGGCGCAGGTGTTCGTCTATCCGCCCGGCTTGAACATAAAGGAGGCTTCGGAGGCAGCGGGGATTGCACGCCAGCGGCGACTGTACGTCATCCGCAACGCCCGGCTCGATCCGGACTGGGCCCAGGTCGAACGCAGGACCCTGAGCATCGCGAACCGCGCCGTGTCGTCGCTGATCCAGACGCAGGGGGTCGGCGACCTGTACCGCATCTACATCACCACGCAGCGAGACCACATCGACTTCAACCTCGCCTACATTCCCTCAAGCTTCAAGACCACGCTCAAGGAGCCGTTCGACCCGGTCTACATGAAGGAACTGTTCAAGGTTGGCTACGACTTGGCGGTCAACGGCTATGCGTGGGCCAAGACCCCGCCCGGCTACGCCGCCCCGGAGGTCGAGCCGCCGATCCCGCCGCGGACCGTCAAGGCGGCGAACGGGAAGCGGCGCGGCGCCAAAGCCGGCTCGTGACGTCCGGACTGGCCGCCGGCATAGCCGCCCTGCGCCCGCCGGATGCCCACCGCGCTGGACAGCCCTGCGCTGTTAACGCTACCACTGCTCGGGCTTGCCATCACCGTCCGAGCCTGCCGCCGCCATGGACATCGCCGCCTCCCTGTCCGTCGTCGTCAACGTGATGGCGCCGGTATTCCTGATCGCGGCGCTGGGCTTCGCGTGGCACCGGGCCAAGCTGCCGTACGACAGCGCCTTCATCACCACCTTCGCCATCAACGTCTCCAGCCCGTGCCTGGTGTTCTCGTCGCTGACCAAGCTGACGCTGAGCGGCGGCGAGCTGCTGACGATGACCATCGCGTCGGTCGCCTGCATCGCCGCGTCGGCGCTGCTGGCGGTGCCGCTGCTGCTGGCGTTCAAGCTGCCGTTGCGCACCTACCTGCCGGCGCTGAGCTTTCCCAACGCCGGCAACCTCGGCCTGCCGCTGTGCCTGTTCGCCTTCGGGGAGACCGGGCTGGGCCTCGGCGTGCTGTTCTTCGCGGTGTTCTCGGTGGCGCAGTTCACCATCGGGCCGGTGACGGCGTCGGGCACGCTCGACCTCGGCCGGCTGGCGCGCACGCCGGTGATCTACGCCGTGGCGGCGGCGCTGGCGGTGCTGCTGACCGGGGTCAAGCCGCCGCTGTGGGTGACCAACACCACCACGCTGCTGGGCAACGTCGCGGTGCCGATCATGCTGCTGTCGCTCGGCGTGGCGCTGGCCAGCCTGCGCATGAACAGCCTGCTGCGCGCCGGCTCCCTGTCGGCGGTGCGGCTGGTGCTGGGGTGCGCCGTCGGGCTGGCGGTCGCCGACGTGATGGGGTTGACCGGCGTCATGCGCGGCGTCGTGGTGCTGCAGAGCTCGATGCCGGTGGCGGTGTTCAACTACCTCTGGGCGTTGCGCTACAACAACGCGCCGGAGGAGGTCGCCGGCATGGTGCTGGGCTCCACCGCGCTGGCGTTCCTCGGCCTGCCGGCGCTGCTGGTCGGGGTGATGTAGCCCCTCACACCACCACCGCCATGTCCGCCGTGCGCTCCCGGTTGCGCAGGTACTGGCTGCGGCCGGAGTGGTACGGCACCGGCCAGGGCTGCCCCGCGTAACCCAGTTCCGCCGCCGCGTGCAGCGTCCAGTACGGGTCGGCGAGGTGCGGGCGGGCCAGCGCGCAGAGGTCGGCGCGGCCGGACGCCACGATGCTGTTGACGTGGTCCGGCTCGAAGATGTTGCCGACCGCCATGGTGGCGATGCCCAGCTCGTTGCGGATGCGGTCGGAGAACGGCGTCTGGAACATCCGGCCGTAGACCGGCTTCGCCTGCGCCGAGGTCTGCCCGGCCGACACGTCGATCAGGTCGGCGCCGTGCTCCGCGAAGGCCTGCGCGATGCGCACCGCGTCGTCGCCGTCGATGCCGCCGGGCACCCAGTCGGTCGCGGAGATGCGCACGGCCATCGGCCGCTCCACCGGCCAGACGGCGCGCATGGCGTCCCACACCTCCAGCGGGAAGCGCAGGCGGTTCTCCAGGCTGCCGCCATACGCGTCCTCGCGCCGGTTGGTCAGCGGCGTGATGAAGCTGGACAGCAGGTAGCCGTGCGCGGCGTGCAGCTCCACCATGTCGAAGCCGGCCTCCACCGCCCATTCCGTGGCGCGGCGGAACTCGGCCACCACGCGCTCCATGTCGGCGCGGGTCATCGCGCGGGGGATCTGGTTGCGCGGGCTCCACGGCACCGGGGAGGGGCCGAGCACCGGCCAGTTGCCGCTCTCCAGCGGTTCGTCGTAGCCCTCCCAGCCCACACGGGTCGAGCCCTTCGGGCCGCTGTGCCCCAATTGCAAACAGATCTTCGCCGGCGTGTGGGCGTGCACGAAGTCGGTGATGCGCCGGTACGCCGCCACGTGCTCCGGCGCGTACATCCCGCAGCAGCCGGGGGAGATGCGCGCTTCCGCCGAGACGCAGGTCATCTCGGTGTACACCAGCCCGGCCCCGCCCTGGGCGCGTGCCCCGAGGTGCACGAGGTGGAAGTCGTTCGGCGTGCCGTCCACCGCGCTGTACATCGCCATCGGCGACACCACCACGCGGTTCGCCAATTCCAGCCCGCGCAGCCGGAACGGCGTGAACATCGGCGGCACCGCCGCGTCCCGGCCGGAGAACCAGCGCTCCACCCCCTCCACATAGGCACGGTCGCGCAGCCGCAGGTTCTCGTGGCTGACGCGCTGGCTGCGGGTGAGGAGCGAGTAGGCGAACTGCTCCGGCTCCAGCCGGGCGTAGCGGTCGACGTTCTCGAACCACTCCATGGAGTTGCGGGCGGCGGATTGCAGCTTCAGCACCTCGACCTTGCGCTCCGCCTCGTAGGCATTGAGCGCCGCCGGCACGTCGTCGCCGCTCTGCTGCAGCGTGCGGGCCAGCGCGATGGCGTCCTCCAGCGCCAGCTTGGTGCCGGAGCCGATGGAGAAGTGCGCGGTGTGCGCCGCGTCGCCCATCAGGACGATGTTGTTCTTCACCCAGGTCT
This sequence comes from Azospirillum sp., assembly GCF_050789165.1. Lineage (NCBI taxonomy): Bacteria > Pseudomonadati > Pseudomonadota > Alphaproteobacteria > Rhodospirillales > Azospirillaceae > Azospirillum > Azospirillum sp. The sequence continues at coordinate 112,787 of NZ_JBOZRT010000093.1, read as the reverse complement.
CGTTGGAGACGCGTGGGAAGTTGATCCACGCCGAGCCGCGCAGGTGCCGCGCGTTGGTCATCAGCGCATGGCCGTCCAGGTGCTTGGCGAACAGCCGCTCGCAGAAGGCGACGCTGGCGTCCGCATCGGCGTCGGCGAGGCCGGCGGCGACCCAGGTCTCCTCCCGCGTCTCGACGATGAAGGTGGAGAGATCGTCGTCGAAGCGGTAGGCGTGCACCTGGAACCAGCCGTGCTCCGTCTCCTCGAACAGGAAGGTGAAGGCGTCGAAGATCTTGCGGGTGCCCAGCCAGATGTAGCGGCACTTGCGCACGTCGATGTCCGGCTGGAAGTGGTCGGCGTGCTGAGCGCGCACCCGGCTGTTGATGCCGTCGCAGGCGACGATCAGGTCGGCGTCCGGGAACTGGTGGGCGCCCTCCACCTCCGTCTCGAACACCAGCCGGACGCCCAGCTCCGCCGCGCGGTCCTGCAGGATGTTGAGGAAGCGTTTGCGCCCGATGCCGCAGAACCCGTGCCCGCCCGAGGTGATGACCCGTCCCTTGAAATGGACGTCGATGTCGTCCCAGTGGGCGAGGCTGTCGATCAGCCGCTGCTTGGAAGGTTCATCGGCGCCGGCGAGATTCTCCAGCGTCTGGTCGGAGAACACCACCCCCCAGCCGAAGGTGTCGTAGGGACGGTTGCGCTCGTAGACCGTGACATCGTGCGCCGGGTTGGCCTTCTTCATCAGGATGGCGAAGTACAGCCCCGCCGGCCCGCCGCCGATGCAGACGATCTTCATGGCCGCGCCCCCTCCTTCCAATTCTACCCTTTCGCCGTCATCCCCGCGATGGCGGGGATGACGGGTGAGGGCTGTTTCTTCCGGCCTCAAAACGCTCGAAACTTAAACTATCAGCCCGCCCCGCCTATGCCTAGTCGGCAAGAAGGACAGTCTCATCCCTAGTCCGTTTGCGGGTGCCGCCGTCGCTTGCCCGCTTCCTGCCGTTCCTTTATGCTTAAAGCGTCATGGGGAGGACTCGCATGGAGCGGCATCTGACCGGCCGGCACGCGCTGGTGACCGGCGCCGGGCGCGGCATCGGCGCCGCCGTCGCGCGCCGGCTGGCGGCGGAGGGGGCGCGGCTGACGCTGCTCGGCCGCACACGCGCGCCGCTCGACGCGCTGGCGGAGGAGCTTGGCGCCGCCGTCCTCCAGGCCGACGTGACCGACGACGCAGCGTTCGCCCGCGTCTTCGCCGCCGCCGGGCCGGTGGACGTGCTGGTCAACAACGCCGGCGCCGCGGCGACCGCGCCCTTCGGCAAGACCGACCGCGCGTTGTGGGACGCCATGCTGGCGGTCAACCTCACCTCCGTCTTCACCGGCTGTGCGCTGGCGTTGCCCGGCATGGTCGAGCGCGGCTGGGGCCGCGTCGTGAATGTCGCCAGCACCGCCGGCCTGCGCGGCTACGCCTATTGCGCCGCCTACGCGGCGGCGAAGCACGGGGTGATCGGCCTGACCCGCACCCTGGCGCTGGAGACGGCGCGCGCCGGCGTCACCGTCAACGCCGTCTGCCCCGGCTTCGCCGACACGGACATGACCGCCGAAACCCTGGGCCGCATCCAGGCGAAGACCGGCCGCAGCCGCGACGAGGCGCTGGCCGAGTTGACGAAGGCCAACCCGCAGGGCCGCCTCGTCCGGCCGGAGGAGGTGGCGGACGCCGTGGCGTGGCTGTGCGGCCCCGCGGCGGCCTCCATCACCGGGCAGTCGATCGCCGTGGCCGGCGGCGAGGTGATGTGATGACGGACCAGACCATGCCCCCCGTGACCGACTACGAAACCGCGGCCGAGCGCTGCAAGGCGGAGCTGCGGCTCTGGCTGCGCCTGCTGTCCTGCACCAACCTGATCGAGAACGCGGTGCGCGGCCGCCTGCGCGAGACCTTCGACGTGACTCTGCCGCAGTTCGACCTGATGGCGGCGTTGGAGCGCGAGCCGAACGGCCTGACCATGGGCGAGCTGTCGCGCCGCCTGATGGTATCCAGCGGCAACGTCACCGGCGTCACCGAGCGCCTCGTCGCCGAGGGGTTGGTGGTGCGCGAGCCGTCGCCCAGCGACCGCCGCGCCTTCCTCGTCAAGCTGACGCCGGCCGGCCGGCGCGCCTTCCTGGCCATGGCGATGGTGCACGAGGGCTGGATCGCCGACTTCTTCGACGATCTTCCGGGTGAGGATGTGGAGGCGCTGATGGCGCTGCTGGGCAAGGTGAAGCAGGCGGTGCACGCCAAGACCCGGAACGGGAAGGAGACCCCATGACCCGAATGTCGGACTATCAGGCGAAGCATTTCCTGTGGGCGGTGCAGGGCCGCGTCGCCACAGTGACGCTGAACCGGCCGGAGCGCAAGAACCCCCTGACCTTCGACTCCTACGCCGAGTTGCGCGACGTCTTCCACGCCCTGCGCTTCGATGAGGATATCAAGGCGGTGGTGGTCTCGGGCGCGGGGGGCAACTTCTGCTCCGGCGGCGACGTGTTCGAGATCATCGAACCGCTGACCAAGATGAGCATGCCGGAGATGCTGCGCTTCACCACCATGACCGGCGATCTGGTCAAGGAGATGCGCGCCTGCCCGCAGCCCATCGTCGCCGCGGTGGACGGCGTCTGCGCCGGGGCGGGGGCGATCATCGCCATGGCGTCCGACCTGCGCTATGGCACCGCGCGGTCCAAGACGGCGTTCCTGTTCACCCGTGTGGGCTTGGCCGGCTGCGACATGGGGGCGTGCGCGATCCTGCCGCGCCTCATCGGCCACGGCCGGGCGTCGGAACTGCTCTACACCGGCCGCGCCATGACCGGCGAGGAGGCCGAGCGCTGGGGCTTCTTCAACCGCCTGTGCGAGCCCGACGCCGTGCTGGGGGAGGCCACCGACCTCGCCCGCGGCCTCGCCGAGGGGCCGAGCTTCGCGCACGCGGTGACCAAGCGGATGCTGCACCAGGAATGGGCGATGAGCCTCGACGACGCCATCACCGCCGAGGCGCACGCCCAGGCCGTGTGCATGGCGACGCAGGACTTCCGCCGGGCGTTCGAGGCGTTCGCCGCGAAGCGGACTCCCACCTTTGAAGGCAATTAACCCCCTCTCCCGCGCAGTGGGGGAGGGTTGGGGTGGGGGTCCGTACAGGCACGCCACCGAACCGCCGGCGCCCGTCCCCCATCCTCCCATGCTGCGCATGGGCCCCTCCTTCCCCCATCTGCGACGGGGGAAGGTCTAGAGAGCGAGGTAGCGATGCCCGACAAGTCCTTCCTCTCCTGGCCGTTCTTCGAGGACTCCCACCGCCGGCTCGCCGAAGACCTCGATTCCTGGGCCGCCCGCGAGGCCGCCCCGCTGGCGCAGGCCGGCGAGCACGACGTGGACGGCGCCTGCCGCGACCTGGTCCGCCGCCTGGGCGACGGCGGCTGGCTGCGCCACGCCGTGCCGGAGCCGGGTGGCCGGCTCGACGTGCGCTCACTGTGCCTGATCCGCGAGACGCTGGCCCGCCACGCAGGGCTGGCCGACTTCGCCTTCGCCATGCAGGGGCTGGGCACCGGGCCGATCACGCTGTTCGGCTCCGACGCCCTGAAGGACCGCTACCTGCCGCCGGTGCGCGCCGGCCGTGCCATCGCCGCCTTCGCCCTGTCGGAGCCGGAGGCCGGTTCGGACGTCGCCGCCACCGCCACCACCGCCGTCCGGGATGGCGGGTCCTACGTGCTGGACGGCACCAAGACCTGGATCTCCAACGGCGGCATCGCCAACCACTACGTGGTCTTCGCCCGCACCGGCGAGGCGCCGGGTGCGAAGGGCCTGTCCGCCTTCGTGGTCGACGCCGACGCGCCCGGCCTCGCCATCGCCGAGCGCATCGACGTGACCGCGCCGCACCCGCTGGCGACGCTGCGCTTCGAGGGCTGCCGGGTGCCCGCCGACCGGCTGATCGGCAAGCCGGGAGAGGGATTCAAGGTCGCCATGGCGACGCTGGACGTCTTCCGCTCGACGGTCGGCGCCGCGGCGCTCGGCTTCGCCCGGCGGGCGCTGGACGAGGCGTGCGCGCGGGCCTCCTCGCGTCCGTTGTTCGGTGGCGTGCTGGCTGACCTGCAGATGACCCAGGCGAAGATCGCCGACATGGCGGTGGAGGTGGACGCGGCGGCCCTGCTGGTCTACCGCGCCGCCTGGACCAAGGACAGCGGTGCGCCGCGCGTTACCCGCGAAGCCGCGATGGCCAAGCTCTACGCCACCGAGGCGGCGCAGCGCGTCATCGACGCCGCCGTGCAGATCTTCGGCGGCCTGGGCGTGACCCGCGGCCAGACGGTCGAGGCGCTGTACCGCGAGATCCGCCCCTTGCGCATCTATGAGGGCGCCTCGGAGGTGCAGAAGATCGTCATCGCGCGCCAGATTCTAGCTGGATGATTCGGGGGGGATGATGGCGGTGGCCTCGATCTCGACCCACGCCTCGGGCTCGACCAGCGCCACCACCTGGACCAGCGTCATGGCCGGGAAGTGCGTGCCCATCACCTCGCGGTAGGCCTGTCCCAGCGCGCGCAGGCTGGACCGGTACTCGGCGATGTCGGTGACGTACCAGGTGAGGCGGGCCACGTGCTCCGGCCGCGCCCCGGCCTCGTTCAGCACGGCGACGATGTTGCACAGCGCCTGCCGGGCCTGCCCGACGAGGTCCGCGGCCGGGAAGCGCCCGGTCTCGTCCCAGCCGATCTGCCCGCCGACCACCACCAGCCGCCCCGTGCCGGCGTAGCCGTTGGCGTAGCCCTTCGGCAGCGGCCAGCCCGGCGGCTGGAGCGCCTGCAGGCCGGATTCCGGTGGAGTGCTCATGGCCGGACGCCTCCCTGTCTGTTTAAATTTAAACTATCAGGGCGGGGCTGTGCTGGCCAGCCCAATGACGCTGCCGCATCGGCCTATGCTTTAGGCTTAAAGCACGCGCTCACGCGGCGGTTGGCCGTTTAGGGACGGGCCGGGTCCAGGCACGGGGAGGCCCGTGGGCCTCGTCCGCCGCCCGACCCGGCCCGCGGATGTCAGAAGTTCACGTCGTCTCCGCCCTTGAGGGCCAGCAGCTGCCGCGCTTCGGCCGGGGTGGCGACCTCCAGCGACAGGCCCTCGATCACCTTGCGGATGGTCTTGACCTGCTCGGCGTTGGACTGGGCGAGGCGGCCGGGGCCGGACCACAGGCTGTCCTCCAGCCCGACGCGGACGTTGCCGCCCATGGCCAGCGACTGCGCGGCGATCGGCATCTGGTTGCGCCCGGCGCCGAGCACCGACCAGACGTACTGGTCGCCGAACAGCCGGTCGGCGGTGCGCTTCATGTGCAGCACGTCCTCGGGGTGCGGGCCGATGCCGCCCAGGATGCCGAACACCGTCTGCACGAACAGCGGCGGCGTCACCAGCTTGCGGTCGAGGAAGTGGGCGAGGTTGTAGAGATGCGCGGTGTCGTAGCACTCGAACTCGAAGCGCGTGCCGTTGCCCGAGCAGGTCTGCACGATGTACTCGATGTCCTTGAAGGTGTTCTTGAACACCACGTCGCGGCTGGCTTCGAGGTAGGCCGGCTCCCAGTCGTGCTTCCAGTCCTGGTAGCGGCCCAGCATCGGGAACAGGCCGAAGTTCATCGAGCCCATGTTGAGCGAGGCCACCTCCGGCTTGAAGGTGGCGGCGGGGCGCAGGCGCTCCTCCACCGTCATGGTGGGCGCGCCGCCGCTGGTCAGGTTGATGACGGCGTCGGTGCTCTGCTTGATGCGCGGCAGGAACTTGGCGAACAGCGCCGGATCCTGGCTCGGGCGGCCGGTCTGCGGATCGCGGGCGTGCAGGTGGATGACGGTGGCGCCGGCGTCGGCCGCGCCGATGGCGGCCTCGGCGATCTCGTCGGCGGTCACCGGCAGGTGCGGCGACATGGTCGGCGTGTGGATGCCGCCGGTGACCGCACAGGTGACGATCACCTTGCGGCCGGACTTCTTGCTGGTCATGGCCTCTCGTTCTCCCTCGTTGCTTTTCAGAGCGCCGTGATGTTGCCGCACACGCTTACCGCCTGCCCGCTGATGTTGCGGCCGGCGGTCGAGCACAGGAACAGCGCGGTGTTGGCGATGTCCTCGGCCGTCACCATGCGCTTCAGCGACGCCTTGTCGCGGTATTCCGCCTCCATTTCGTCGTAGGAGACGCCGAGCGTGTCGGCGCGGGCCGAGATCACCGCCTCGATGCGCGGCCCCTGGACGACGCCGGGCTGGATGGCGTTGACGCGGATGCCGTGCTCTCCCAACTCGATGGCGAGGCTCTTGACCATGCCGACGATGGCCCACTTCGCCGCCGCGTAGGGCAGCCGGTAAGCGTAGCCGAGCCGCCCGGCCACCGACGACAGCGCGACGATGGAGGCGTCCTGCGAGCGCTTCAGCAGCGGCACCGCGCGGTGCAGGCAGAAGAAGTGGCTGTCCAGGTTGACGGCGATGGTGCGGTGCCACTCGGCGTCGGAAATCTCCTCGACCGGCTTGGTCGGGCCGGCGATGCCGGCGTTGTTGACCAGGATGTCGAGGGCGCCCCAGTCGGCCTCGATCGCGTCGAACAGCCCGTCGACCTGCGCGCGCTCGGCGACGTCGGTGCGGGTGGCGCGGTGCTCCGGGTGCGCCTTGCGGAAGTCGGCCAGCGCGTCGTCGGCGATGTCGCAGACGTGCACCTTGGCGCCCGCGGCGATGAAGCCGTCGGCGATGGCCCGCCCGATCCCGGCCGCCCCGGCGGTGACCAGCACCCGCCGGCCGGCAAGGCCGAAGTCCATTCCCTGTGCTCCCAGCATCTCGTTCCCTCCGTTCTCGAATCCCCTCTCCCCTTGCGGGAGAGGGGTTTGGGGAGAGGGGGCATAGCAGCCGGCAGGCGGCGGTCAGTTTCCCGGCCGGCTGTCGCCGGCGCCACCCTCTCCCCCAACCCCTCTCCCCTCAAGGGAGAGGGGCTTGTATACTCAATCCTTTGCCGCTGCGGCCTTCTTGTGCGCCACCAGCGCCATCAGCCGGCGGTCGCGCCAGGCCTGCCGCTCGGCCAGCCGGTCGGCGGGCAGGGCGGCGCGGCGCTCCGCGTCGATGGCTTGTACCACGGGATGGCGCCAGCCGCAGGGCGGCAGCGGCTCGGCCGCCAGCCGGTCGTAGAAGCCGCCGTAGCGGGCGCCGTAGTCCGCCACCCCCTGCGGCGCGTTGAGGTCGATGGTCTCGAACGGCCCCATGAAGGACCAGCGCAGGCCGAGGCCGTCGCGCACCGTCTTGTCCAGGTCCTCGGCCGAGACGTAGCCGTGCGCCACCAGCTTCAGCGCCTCGTTCAGCAGGGCGCCCTGCAGCCGGTTCAGCACGAAGCCCTCGACCTCCTTCTGCACGGTGATCGGCACCTGCCCGGCCGCCTCGTGGAGCGCGCGGGCACGGGCAATCGCCTCGTCGGAGGTCCAAGGCGTGCGGCACAGCTCGACCAGCGGCACGAGGTGCGGCGGGTTCACCGGGTGCGCCACCAGGCAGCGCGCCCGCCCGGCCAGCCCCTCGGTGAAGGCGGAGCCGGGAATCGCCGAGGTCGAGCTGGCGAGGACGGCGTCCGGCCGTGCCAGCGCGTCCATGGCGGCGAACACCGCGCGCTTGAGGTCGCGGTCCTCCGGCAGGTTCTCCTGCACGTAGTCGGTGTCGGCGACCGCGCCGGCGAGGTCGTCGGCCATGGAGATCCGTCCCAGCACGGTCTCCGGCGCCTCGTCCAGCAGGCCGGCGCCGCGCAGGTCGCGCAGGCTGTCGCCGATGATGCCCAGCGCCACGCGGGCGGCGTCCGGCGAGGCGTCGGTCAGGCGCACGGCGCAGCCGGCGCGCGCGAAGACGATGGCCCAGGCGCGGCCGATCAGGCCGGCGCCGACGATGCCGACGGTGGTCATGCGTTCCGTTCCTCCCATGGATTTCTTGAGCGGTTTGCCGTCCTGGCCGTCATCCCCGCGAACGCGGGGATCCAGCAAGAGCCGCGACGGCGGCGACATGACTCATATGGCTCGCCGACGCGAGCGCTGGATCCCCGCGTTCGCGGGGATGACGGAAGGGAACGGGTATCCATGCTCACAGCCACAGCACCCGCCGCCGCAGGTCGAGGTCCTCCAGCAGCGGCCGGCTGGGCCCGGTGTGCACCACCCGGCCGCGCTCCAGCACGTAGGTCCGGTCGGACAGCGCCAGCACGAGGTCGAGGTTGTGGTCGACGATGATGATGGAGATTTCGCGGCGCAGCTGGTCGAAGACCTCGAACAGCTCCTCGGTCACGGCGGGCGACAGGCCCTCGAACGGCTCGTCCAGCAGCAGGACGCGGACGTCGCCATGCAGCGCGCGGGCCACCGCCACCATCTGCTGCTCGCCGCCCGACAGGTAGTCGGCGGGGGTGTCGAGCCGCGCCTTGAGCCGCGGGAAGAACTCGAAGATGCGCTGCTCGTCCCAGTGGATGCCGTTGCCGGTGCGCCGGCGCAGCCGGCCGAGCATCAGGTTCTCCGCCACCGTCATCCCGGCGAACAGCCCGCGCCCCTGCGGCACGTAGCCGACGCCGAGCCGGGATATCTCCGGCGCGCTGCGGCCCACGAGGTCCCGCCCGGCGAAGTCCAGCCGCCCCGACGACGGCGGCGCTACGCCGATGATGCCCTTCAGCAGGGTGGACTTGCCCGCTCCGTTGCGGCCGAGCAGCGCGACGATCTCGCCCTGCTTCACCTCCATCGACACGCCGTCGATGATGTGGCTCTTGCCGTAGTGGACGTTGAGGTCCGCGACGCCCAGCACGGTTTCCCCGCTCGCCGCCGCCTCGATGCGCGGGCGGGCGGCGATGGCGGCGGTGCCGGAGCCGATGTAGACCTCCTGCACCCGCGCGTCGGTGCGCGCGTCCTCGACCGTGCCGTCGACCAGCACCCGGCCCTGGTTCATCACTGTCACCGCGTCGGCGAAGCCGAAGACACGGTCGATGTCGTGCTCGACGATCAGCACCGGGATGTGCTGGCTGATGCGCTGGATCAGGCCGGAGATGCGCTCGCGCTCCGCCGCCGCCAGCCCGGCCAGCGGCTCGTCCAGCAGCAGGATGGAGGGCTTGGAGGCCAGCGCCAAGCCCATGTCGACCAGCCGCTGCCCGCCGTAGGACAGGCTGCCGGCCAGCGCGTGCTCCGTCCCGGTCAGGCCCATGAAGTCGATCACCGCCCGCGTCTCGGTGTTGATGGCGGCGAAGCGCAGCGCCGGCGTCCACGGGTTGCGGCGTGCGGCGTGGCGGGCCTGGGCGGCGAGGCGGATGTTCTCCTCCACCGTCAGCCCGGGGAACAGGTTGGTGATCTGGAACGAGCGCGCCAGCCCCGCCTGGCAGATGGCGTGCGGTCCCAGGCCCGACACCGTCCGCCCGCCGAGCGTGACGCGGCCGAGGTCCGGGCGGAACATGCCGGAGATCAGGTTGAACACCGTGGTCTTGCCGGCGCCGTTCGGGCCGATCAGCGCGTGGATGGTGCGGTCCCTCACCGCGAACGACACCCCGGCCACCGCCTGGATGCCGCCGAAGCTCTTGGAGATGCCGTCGCAGACCAGCGCGGTGCTTTCCGAGGCCGCCTGCTCGATGAAGGGCGGCACGCCGGCCGCGGCGCCCCGCGCCGACACGCGGTTCGCCATGGCTCCCGCCTCGTCGGGCGCCTTGCGGATCATTCCCAGCACCCGCGCGCCGATGCCGACCAGCCCGGCCGGCGAGAACAGGATGAAGCCGACGAACAGCAGGCCGAAGTAGAGCAGCCAGTTCTCCGTCCAGATCGACAGGAACTCGCGGAACAGGATGAAGAACACCACCCCCAGCGCCGGCCCCAGGAAGCTGCGCATGCCGCCGATCACCACCATGGCCAGCAGCTCGCCCGAGAAGGCGACGCTGGTCGGGTCGGCCGAGGCGAAGCGCTGGTTCAGCACGAACAGCGCCCCCGCGAAGCCCGTCACCATGGCCGACAGCACGAACGCCACCAGCTTGTAGCCACGCGTGTCGTAGCCGATGAAGCCGGCCCGCTGCTCGTTCTCGCGGATCGCCACCAGCGTGCGGCCGAGCGGCGACTGCACCACCCGCCACAGCAGCCACACCGCGCCGAAGGCCAGCACGCCCACCGTCGCGTAGAAGGCGGCGCGGTTGTCCAGGTCGATGCCGAACGGCGCCGGCCGCTGGATGCCGCCCAGACCGCTCTCGCCGCCGGTCAGGGCGGTCCAGCGGAAGGCGATGGCGTAGGTCATCGCGGTGAAGGCCAGCGTCATCAGCGAGAAGTAGACGCCGCGCCGCCGCAGGAAGAAGAAGCCCAGCACCACCGCCAGGACGCCGACCACCAGCACCGCGCCGGCCACCGGCAGTGCGAAGCCCTTGGGGGCCCAGTTCAGCTGGATCAGCGCCGCGGCGTAGGCGCCGATGCCCATCCAGGCGCCGTGCCCGAAGGACACCAGCCCGGTGGTGCCGACCAGCAGGTTCAGCCCCATGGCGGCGACCGCGTAGATCACGCAGTCGGTGGCCGAGGTCAGCGTCATCCCCGCCGCCTCGAACAGGAAGGGCAGGGCCAGGATGCCGAGCGCCGCGACCAGCGGCGGCGACGGCCTCCAGGCGCTCCAGGGCGCCGGGGCGGGATGGGCGGCGTGCGGGAGGGCGGGGGAGGTCATGCGTCGGCCCTCACTCGAACTTCTGGATGCGCTCGCCCAGCAGGCCGCGCGGGCGCAGCAGCAGGACCAGCAGCATCAGCAGGTACATGGACGCCTCGGCGGCCGGCGGCATGTAGTAGACAGCAAGGCCCCGCACCACGCCGACCAGCATGGCGGCCAGCACCACACCCCAGAAGCTGCCCAGCCCGCCGATCACCACGACGACGAAGGCGGCGGTGATGATCTCCGTCCCCATGGCCGGGTGGACGCCGGCAATGGGCGCCAGCAGCACGCCGGCCAATCCCGCCAGCCCGATGCCGATCGCCACGACGATGGTCATCACCGGCGCCAGCGAGATGCCCAGCACCGCCACCATGTCCGGGTTCTGCACGCCGGCGCGCACGACGCGGCCGAAGGAGGTCTTGTTGAACAGCAGCCACGTCAGCACCACCGCCGTCGCCGCCACGCCCAGCATCGCCAGCCGGTAGTACGAGTAGATGAAGTCGCCGAGGAACAGCTGGCCCTTGAGGAACGTCGGGATCTGGAAGGGCAGGGGAGCGGCGCCCCAGACGATGCGGATCACCTGCTCGATCACCATGGCGAGCCCGAAGGTGAGCAGCAGGCTGAGGATCGGGTCGGAGCGGTAGAAGCGCCGGAGCATCGTGCGTTCCAGCGCCACTCCCAGCAGCGCCACCAGCACCGGCGACAGCGCGAAGGCGCCGAGGAAGCCGAGGCGCTTCTCGACCTCGATGGCGAAGTAGGCGCCCAGCGCGTAGAAGGCGCCGTGCGCAAGGTTGACCACGCCGCCCAGGCTGAAGATCAGCGACAGCCCCAGCGCGATCAGCAGGTAGTACGCGCTGACCACCAGCCCGTTCAGCACCTGCTCGACGATGAAGACGAGTTCCACCTGCACCTCGCGGGATTCTGGGCCCTCCCCCGCCGGAGGCGGGGGAGGGCTTTTTGCTACGCCGGGAACGTGCAGGCGTTCTCTTCCTTGGTCGGCGCGATGATCTCCAGATCCTGCCCGCTCGCCGGCACCGCGGGGCCGAGGGCCAGAATGTCCCACTTGTCCTTCTGCTGGTTCTTCGGCTTCGGCCGGATCGAATACATCTCGGCGATCAGCTGGTGGTCCCAGTTGCGGAAATAGCCTTCCCGCCCCTTCATCACGTCGAACTTGGCGCCGGATTCCAGGTGCTTGACCAGGGCGGTGCTGTCGGTCGACTTGGTCTCCGCCATCGCCTGCGCCAGCACCTTGACGCTGAGATAGTCGCCCCAGGCCTGGTTCTCCGGCGGCTTGCCCCAGCGCTTGGTGAAAGCGTCGGTGAACTTCTGCGCGCTCGGCGAGGCCACGGTGTGGTGCCAGATGCACGGCCAGATGCCGGCGAAGGAGTCCGGCGCGCCCCACGCCGCCGCGGTGTCGAAGCCGCCGCCGGCGATCGGGAAGGGCAGGTTGTACTCGCTGTACTGCTTGATGAAGTTGGTGATCTGGTTGCCGGCGAGGTTCGACACCACCAGGTCCGGCCGCGCCTGCCGGATCTTCAGGATGAAGGGGCTGAAGTCGGTGGCGTCGGTCGGCACCAGCTCGTCGCCGACGAAGCTGCCGCCGTTCTCCTGCGCGAACTTCTTGGTCACCCGCAGCAGGTCATGGCCGAAGGCGTAGTCGGCGGTCAGGCCGAACCACTTCTTGCCCTTCACCATGTTCTCCAGCAGCAGCGCCTGCCCCACCGCCTTCACGTACATCGTGTTGGCGCCCTCGATGTGGAACATATAACGGTTGCAGGACTTGCCGCGCAGCTCGTCAGAATTGCAGCCGGTCTGGATGAACAGCGTCTTGTTGCGCCCCGCCACCTGCGAGATCGACAGGCCCGAGGCCGAGCTGATCTCGCCCAGGATGGCGGCGACCTTCTCGCGCTCGATCATGCGCTCGGCCTTAGTGGCGGCGGTGGAGGGGTTGACGCTGTCCTCGGCGAGCAGTTCCAGCTTCCGCCCCAGCACGCCGCCCGCCGCGTTCACCTCCTCGACCGCCAGCGTCACGCCCATCACCGCGTACTCGCCGAGCGGGCCGAGGAAGCCGGTGCGCGGCGTCAGATGGCCGATGCGGATCACGTCGGACTGCCCATAGACGATGGCCGGCGCGCCGATGACCGACAATGCGGCGATGCCGGCGCCCGATGTCAGCACGGTGCGGCGGGTGGGGTGCCCTCGGGTGCTCATGGTCGTCTCTCCTCCCCTGGTTTTGGCTTGGTTTCGGTGGAGCGCGCCGGCCTCGCTTCTCGGCGTTCTGGTGGTCCGGGGCGCCGTCGGATGATCGGTGATGAGATTCGGAATCGGACTCCTTCGGGAGTTCGGCGCGGCGAAGACACTTGCGGTCGCTGCGATATGTGATCACAGTTGCAGGGAACGGCCGGGCCGTCAAGATGTTCGAAGGGCGGATGATCCGTGCACAAAGATGCCCGCTGAAACCACGACCGCCATCGCCTCGTTGGGGAAGGTCGACCGCGAGACCATGGCGGGCCGGGTCTACCGCGACCTGCGCGATCTCATCATGGCCGGGCAGGTGTGTCCGGGCGAGCGGCTGTCGATCCGCGCCGTGGCGGGGGCGCTGGGCACCAGCATGATGCCGGTGCGCGACGCCATCGCCCGGCTGGCGGCGGAGCAGGCGCTGGAGGTGCTGCCCAACCGCACGGTGCGCGTGCCGATCCTGACGCGCCGCCGCTTCCAGGAACTGCGCACCATCCGCCTGATGCTGGAGGGCCACGCCACGACGATGGCGGCGGAGCGGGTGACCTCCCCGGCGCTGGAGGGAATCCGCGCCCTGCACGCCGCCTTCACCGCGGAGCACGCGCACGCCGAACCCGATGCCGGCCGGCTGATCGCCATCAACAAGGACTTCCACTTCCGCATCTATGAGGCGGCGGAGATGCCGGCGCTGATGCAGATCATCGAGGGGCTGTGGCTGCAGATCGGCCCGGTGCTGAACTTCGACCTGCGCAGCAAGTCGCGCCGGCTGTCCGACCGGGTGGCGTTGCGCTACCACCAGGGCATGCTGGAGGGGCTGGAGGCGCGCGACGGCGCCGCCGCCCGCGCCGCGCTGGCCGGCGACATCACCACCGCCGGCGACTTCATCCTGGCCTGCGACGCGCTGCTGGACGAGTGAAGGGGCTCTGCAGGTTGGGCTTCGCGTTCGGTTCGCCCCACCCTACGACGGTCCCAAGGCGCCGCGCTCTCCGGACAGCAGCGCGTCGATCCGCTCCCGCAGGGCGAGCAGCGCGCCGCGGTCCCTGGCCTTCAGCTCCGGCACGCCGTCCAGCCGGTCGAGCTGCTTCACGCAGCGCCGCACCGCCGACAGCGCACGGGGCAGGGCGGGGCGTGCCGCCAGACGCTTCGTCCGCGCCGCGCGCACCGTCAGCGCGCCGCCCCTGGCCTCCGCCCACAGCGCCATTTGGGTTTCCGGATCCCTGACCCGCGCGATCTCCACCAGCAGCGAACGCGGCACCACCCGGCGCACCTCCGGGTAGTCCGCCTTGATCGCGTCGGGCAGGCCGTTGAGGCTCAGCACGTCGCCGACCCAGGTCAGGCTGCGGTTCACCAGCCGGCCCAGCGCCAGCCGGTCCCAGCCCTTGGCGGCCAGACGCTGCAAGGCCTCGGCCAGCTCCAGCGCGTCCAGGCCCTCGCGCTGGGTGTTCTCGATCAGCGACAGCACCTCGGCCGGTTCGGACTGCCGCACCAGCGCCGGGATGGCCATTTCGCCGAGATCCCGCATCGCCCGCAGCCGCCGCGCCCCGGCCAGCAGCTCGTACCGGCCGCCGCCCAGCGGACGCACCACCACCGGCTGCAGCAGCCCGTGTTCGGCGATGGAGCGGGCCAGCGAGTCCAGCCCTTCGCCGTCCATGCGGCGGCGGGCGTGGGTGGCGGGCACGGCGATGGCGGCGACGGCGATCGACGCGACGTCGCCCGCCGTGACGGTGGTGGTCATGGCGCATGGGCTCCTGGCACAGGCCATGCGGCACGGGGCCCGAAGGTCCCGCGGCGATGGCGGTGAAGGAAGGGGAGGAGCGGGCGCACGTCGCCCGCTGCGGAGCCCAGGGTGACGATTTATAGGAATATTGTCAAGATTGGAAAGCGCAGGCCGGCGTTCCGGTCATGACGCCGCGCGGGTGACCGTCGAACGCTCGATCTGGGAGACGGTGAACAGCAGCTCGTAGGGAGTGAGCGGCTTGAGCAGGCGGTACCAGCCGTTTGCCTGGATCTTGCTCTTCACGGCGGGCGAGGCGTCGCCGGTGACCACGTACACCGGCACGCGGCCCTTGATCTCGCGCAGAACTTCCGGAACCGCCTCCAGCGCCGTCTGCTGGCCGAGGTGGAAGTCGCAGAGCAGAGCGTCGGGCTGGATGCCCCACGCCGCGATCTTCTCCGCCAGTTCGTTGCCGTTCTCCGCCACGATGGCCCGGTGCCCCGAGGCCTGGAGCAGCATCTCGGTGCTCGTGCGGATCAGCGCGTCGTCTTCGATCAATGCCAAGGTCGCCATGGGTCCGTTCCAGCAGGAGAGGTCACTCGTCGACACAACAGGCGGTGTGCTGCTGTGTTCCGAATATGGTATACCAGATCCCAGGTTGGTTTGAATAGAACTTTCGAAGGGGGTTTGGGAGAAATTATCCGTCCAACAGGGTGCCCCTCCCGCCGTACCCCGCGACGCTGCGGAATCGCGGGGGCTTGACGTGGCTCATGGCCGCGGATGCTCCGGGATGGGAGGATGACCGGGTATAAAGACGCTACGGGTCGCCTGTCATGGCTTCGATCATCTCCCTCGCCAGCTTCCGCGAGGCCCGCCGCCAAGCGCGGAGCACCCCCACGCCACCGGACCTTTCCGGCGACATGACGCACGCGGCCGACGAGCTGCTCGACCTCATCGTCCGGCTGGACATGCGCGGCGAGGGAAGCCGGCCGCTGATGGAGGCGGTGGACTGGCTGCGCGCCCGCGCCGCCGGCGCCGCGTCCGAGTCCTGAGTACGGTCAGCCGCCGCGGAAACCCTGCAGCCGCTCCGCGGGAATCGGCGGCAGCGGCGGGGTCGCGCGCGCCGTCCGGATCACGTCCGCGATGAAGGCGCGGTAGGGGTCCTCCGTGTCGGTCGGCGGGTCGCGTTGCTCCACCGGGCCGCCGTAGTCGGTGTCGTCCTGGACGAAGTGCGCGTACTCGCCCTGGGGGAGCTGCGGGCAGAGGAGGACCACGTGATGCCCGTCCTCCACCTCGCCGACGTGGCGGTTCGCCCGCGTCAGCCGGAAGCGTCCCTCGGCGTCCGGCGCGGCGAGAAGCTTCAGCCCGTGCTGCACCGTCGTCTTGTCCTGCGCGTTCCGGCGCACGTCCTCCTCGAAGGCGGCGCGCGGGTAGATGGCTTCCACGCTGCGCGGGTCGTTGATGTTCGCGGTGTCCATGGTGCGCCTCCCGTGTGTCCGGCGGCCGTGTGTCCGGTGGCCATGCGTCCGGTGAGGGACAAACCGCGGCGCCGGCGGCGCGGTTCCCGCGGCCCGGTGCGGGCGGAATGGGGGTAGCGCATGCCATCGGCCCGCCGGGCCTGTTTGCCATGCATGCCGAATGCGCCGCTCACCTGCACCTATCTGATCAAGCTCGGCGGGCGGGTGGTGAGGGTCTCCGTCACCTCCCAGCTGATCCGTCCCGTCGTCGTCCACTTCCGGGTCGAGCCGGTCGGGGAGGCCGACGCCTGCCGGCCCATCGTCGCGACGTGGAGCCAGGGCGCCTGGAACGTCTTCGAGGGCGCGGAGGGCACCGACCCGCGCCCCATCCTCGGGTTCGCGCTCGAACGGGGCTATCCGGTGTGTGCGCCCTGTCCGCGCGACCTGCCGGTGGTCAAGGGCTTCCTGACCCGACTGGCGCAGGCCTCCGCGCTGTGGCAGCGGTGACGGCCGACAGGAACCGTCACCGGCGGCCGGCGGCCAGACGTTCGCGGGCGGGCAGCGACAGCTCCGGCATCAGGGTGAGCACGGTGTCCTCGATCAGGTCGCCCATGCGGCGGCGTACGGCGCGGGCGGCGTCCATGCGGGCGCGCAGCTCGCCGACGTCCAGCGGCTCGCGCAGGGCCACCGCGCGGACGGCCGCCGATGCCTCGCGGGACTCCGCCTCCAGCGCGGCGAACCGGGCGCGCGTGGCGGAGAAGGCGGCGCGCAGCCGCACCGCGTCCGCCTCGGGCAGGTCGGGGGCGACGCGTTCGACCAGCCGGTCCGGCATCGGCCCGGACGGCGGCGGGCGGTGGTTCCACCAGCTGCTGGCCAGCATGGCGCCGAGGAACAGGTTGAGCCCCAGCGACGCCAGCACCAGCAGGCGGAAGGAGACGCGGGGCTGAGTCAGCGTGATCATCGCGGGCCTCCGTCGAACAGCGAGGGGACGTCCTCGGCCAGCAGCACGCCGTCGGACGGCGCCGGCCCGATGGTCAGCCCGCCGGCCAGCCAGCCGAGCGCCAGCAGGCCGGCGCACAGCGCGCCGGCGAGGCGCACCGGCATGTGGCCGAACAACAGGACCAGCAGCGTCTCACGCGGCGCCGCGCGGGCCTGCCGCGCCACGGCGGCGAGCAGCCGCCCGACGCGCTCGTCGCTGACCCGCGGCGGCTCGGCGAGCATCCCCTCGACGGCGCGCGTCGCCCGCCACGCCGCGGCGGCCTCCTCCGAGGCGGCGAGCAGCCGTTCGGCGGCGGTGCGCGCGGGCGGCGGCCAGCGGGTGAGGTCGCTGCCGTGCGCGTCCAGCAGGCTGAGGAAGTCGTCGTGGGTCATGGCGTCCTCCCGGCGGCGAGCGCCGTCCTCAGAGCCCGGCGGGCCCGGGCGAGCAGGGATTCGAAGGCGTCCTCGCCGACGCCCAGCACCTCGGCGGCCTGCCGCTGGCTGAGCCCTTCCTGGTGGAAGAGGACGACGGCGGCGCGCTGCCGCTCGGGCAGCTCCAGCAGCGCCTTGCCGACCTGGTCGGCGGTCTGGCGTTCGGCGATGAGGTCGACGGCGTCGGGGCGCTCGTCGGCCAGTTCGGCGGCGTCGTCCAGCGGCTGGAAGCCCGGCCGGCGCTTGCGGTCGATGGCGAGGTTGACGACGATCCGATACAGCCAGGTGGCGAAGCGGGCGCGCCCCGGCTCCCACCGGCCGGCGTGCTGCCAGACGCGCAGGAAGGCGTCCTGGGCGATCTCGTCGGCGTCCGAGGCGTTGCCGGTCAGCCGCTGCGCCAGCGCCACGGCGCGGCACATGTGGCGGGCGGCGAGGTCCTCGAACGCCGCCGCGTCGCCGGCCGCGACGCGGCCCATCAGCGCGTCGTCGCTGTCGGGGGTATGCGTCATCGGCGAACGCGCGGGCCAGACCGCATGCCATCCTCTCAGCGCTGCCAGCATAGGATGCCTCCGCCGACCATAAGCGCTTCCGGCGTGCGGCGCACGCGGCGCGTGGGAGCACCTTGCCCCCTCCCTAACCCTCCCCCGCTCCGCGGGCGAGGGGACTGCCGGCGCAACGGCGGAGTTCCCTCCACCGCCGAAGGCGGGGGAGGGTTAGGGAGGGGGCAAAAAGTCGCCATCGCGCTCACTCCGCCGCCAGCCGGTGCCGCGCGCCGCGGCGCTGCGCCAGCCGCTCCAGCGCCAGATAGACCACCGGCGTGGTGTAGAGCGTCAGGATCTGGCTGACGATCAGCCCGCCCATGATGGCGATGCCGAGCGGCCGGCGCAGCTCGCCGCCCGTTCCGTAGTCGAAGGCCAGCGGCACGGCGCCCAAGAGCGCCGCGAAGGTCGTCATCATGATCGGGCGGAAGCGCACCAGCGCCGCCTCGCGGATCGCCTCGAAGGGCGGCAGGCCGCGTTCGCGCTCGGCCTCCAGGGCGAAGTCGATCATCATGATGGCGTTCTTCTTGACGATGCCGATCAGCAGCACGATGCCGATCATCGCCACGATGGACAGGTCCTGCCCGGCCAGCACCAGCGCCAGCAGCGCGCCGAGCCCGGCCGAGGGCAGCGTCGACAGGATGGTCAGCGGGTGCAGCGTGCTCTCGTACAGCACGCCCAGCACGATGTAGACGGTGATCAGCGCCGCCAGGATCAGCAGGGGCTGCGACGAGAGCGAATCGCGGAACGCCTTGGCGTTGCCGGCGAAGCCGCCCCGAATGCTGGGCGGCATGCCGATCTCCTCCGCCGCCTTGCGCACCGCGACGGTGGCCTCGCCCAGCGAGACGCCGGGGGCGAGGTTGAAGGACAGGTTCGCCACCGGGAATTGCCCCTGGTGCTGGACGGAGAGCGGCGCCGACAGCGTCTCGAACCGCGCCAGCGCCGCCAGCGGCACCATGCGGCCGTCGCGCGCCTTGACGAACACCCGGTTCAACCCGTCCGGCCCCTGCTGCTGCGCCGGGTCCACCTCCAGCACCACGTGGTGCTGGTTCTGCATGGCGTACATGGTGGAGACCTGCCGCTGCCCGAAGGAGTCGTAGAGCGCCGCGTCCACGTCCTGCAACGCCACGCCCAGGCGCGAGGCAGCGTCACGGTCGATGGTGACCATGGAGCGCAGCCCGCCGTTCTGCTGGTCGTTGCCGACGTCGCGCAGCTCCGGCACGGTGCGCAGCTTGGCGACCAACCGCGGCGCCCAGGCGTTCAGCTCGGACAGGTCGGTGTCCTGGAGCGCGTAGATGTACTGCGACTGGCCGGTGCGCCCGCCGATGCGGATGTCCGACACCGGCTGCAGGAACAGCCGCACCCCCTGCACGTGCTGGGTCCGGCCGCGCAGGCGGTTGATCACGACGTCGATGGGCTCGCGCTCGGTCTGCGGCTTGAGCGTGACGAACAGCCGTCCGGTGCTGCCCGACATGCCGCCGCCGATGAAGGAGCCCACCCCCTCCACCGCCGGGTCGCCGGCCACCGCCTCCTGGATGGCGCGCTGGCGGGCCAGCATGGCCTGGAAGGAGATGTCCGGCGGCGCGTCGGTGGTCCCGAACAGCAGGCCCGTATCCTGCTGCGGGAAGAAGCCCTTGGGGATCGCGGTGTAGAGCCAGACGCTGGCCGCCACGGTGGCGAGGGTCGCCAGCAGCATCACCGCCCGGTGCAGCAGCACCCAGTCCAGTCCGGCGGCGTAGGCGCGGTGCACCGCGTTCCAGCCGCGCTCCAGCAGGCGGGATAACAGGCCGGGCGGCGCGCGCCCGGCCTCGGCGCGCAGCAGCGTCGCGCACATCATCGGCGTCAGCGTCAGCGACACGAAGGCCGACACGCCGATGGCGACCGACAGCGTCACCGCGAACTCGCGGAAATAGCGGCCGATGATGCCGCCCATGAACAGGATGGGGATGAACACCGCGACCAGCGACAGGCTGATCGACACCACGGTGAACGCCACCTGTCGGGCGCCCTTCACCGCGGCGGCCAGGGGGCGCATGCCCTCCTCGATGTGGCGGACCACGTTCTCGACCACGACGATGGCGTCGTCCACCACGAAGCCGACCGAGATGGTCAGCGCCATCAGCGACAGGTTGTCGAGGCTGTAGCCGCAGGCCCACATGGCGGCGAAGGTGCCGGCCAGTGACAGCGGCACCGCCGCGGCCGGGATCAGTGTCGCCGAGACGCGGCGCAGGAACAGGAACATCACCATCACCACCAGCGCGACGGTCAGCGCCAGGGTGAACTGCACGTCGCGGATCGAGGCGCGGATGGTCGGCGTGCGGTCGGTGCGCTCCGACACGTTGACGCCGGGCGGCAGCCAGCGCTCCAGCTGCGGCAGCTCGGCGTAGACGCGGTCGACCGTCTCCACCACGTTGGCGCCGGTCTGCTTCTGCACCTGCACCAGCACGGCGCGCTTGCCGTTGTACCAGGCGGCGACGCGGGCGTTCTCGGTGGCGTCGATGACCGAGGCGACCGCCGACAGGCGCACCACGGCACCGCCCTTCTCGGCGACGATCAGGTTGCGGTAGGCCTCGGCGCCGAACAGCTGGTCGTCGGCGCCGATCGCCCAGTTCTCCCGGTTCCCGTCGAAGCTGCCCTTGGGCGCGTTGGCGTTGGCCTGGGAGATGGCGGCGCGCACGTCCTCCAGGCTGAGGCCCATGGACGCCAGCGCCGCGGCGTTGGCGCGCACCCGCACGGCGGACTTCTCCGCGCCGCTGATGCTGACCTGGGAGACGCCCTCGATCTGCGACAGGCGCTGGCCGATGACCGTGTCGGCGAGGTTGAAGACGTCGCCCGGCGCCAGCGTGTCGGAGGTCACCGCCAGCACCAGCACCGGCGCGTCGGCCGGGTTGACCCGGCGCATGCGCGGCGGGTTGGGCAGGTCCTTCGGCAGGTCGCCGCCGGCCGCGTTGATGGCCGCCTGCACGTCGCGCGACGCCGCCTCGATGTCGCGGCCGAGGTCGAACTGGACGACGACGGAGGTGGAGCCCAGCGTGCTGTTCGAGGTGATCTCCGTCACGTCGGCGATGCGAGCCAGCCGGCGCTCCAGGGGTGTCGCGACGGTGGAGGCCATGATCTCCGGGCTGGCGCCGGGCAGCGACGCGGAGACGACGATGGTCGGGAACTCCACCTGCGGCAGCGAGGCGACCGGCAGGAACCGGTAGGCGACGATCCCCAGCAGCAGCACCCCCACCATCAGGAGCGAGGTGCCGACCGGGCGATGGATGAAGGGGGTGGAGAGGCCCATGGCGCTACTCCGCCGCCGACGTCTTTTCCCTCTCCCCTCCGGGGAGAGGGGCAGGGTGAGGGGGTTCACGGGGGACCGGGAGCGGACGCGATGCCAGAGCCCCCTCGCCCAACCCTCTCCCCAGGGGGGAGAGGGCTTTACGCCCGCCCTTCAGCCACGCGCCCAGGCGGTCCATGTACAGGTAGACCACCGGCGTGGTGTAGAGCGTCAGGACCTGGCTCAGCAGCAGCCCGCCGACGATGGCGATGCCGAGCGGCCGGCGCAGCTCCGACCCCGTGCCATGCTCCAGCGCCAGCGGCAGCGCGCCCAGCAGTGCCGCGAAGGTCGTCATCATGATCGGCCGGAAGCGCAGCAGCGACGCCTCGTAGATCGAGCGCTCCGGGGGCAGGCCGCGCTCGCGCTCGGCCTCCAGGGCGAAGTCGATCATCATGATGGCGTTCTTCTTGACGATGCCGATCAGCAGCACGATGCCGACCAGCGCGATCAGCGACAGGTCGTTGCCGGTCGCCATCAGCGCCAGCAGCGCGCCGATGCCGGCCGACGGCAGCGTGGACAGGATGGTGATCGGGTGGATGGTGCTCTCGTACAGGATGCCCAGCACGATGTAGACGGCGACCACCGCGGCGAGGATCAGCCAGGGCTGGCTGGCGAGCGAGGAGCGGAACTCCGCCGCCGTGCCGGTGAAGGTGGCCGAGACGGTGTCGGGGAAGCCGATCTCCGCCTGCGCCTCCTGGATCGCCTGCACCGCGTGGCCCAGCGAGGCGCCGGCCGCCACGTTGAAGGACAGCGTCACCGACGGGAACTGCCCCTGGTGGGTGATGACCAGCGGCGCCGTGGTGCGCTCCACCGCCACCAGGGCGTTCAGCGGCACCGCTTGGCCCGTCTGCGACTTCACGTAGATCTTGGACAGCGAGTCCGGGTCCATCTGGAAGCCCGGCTCGACCTCCAAGATGACGCGGTACTGGTTGGTCTGCGTGTAGATGGTGGAGACCTGCCGCTGGCCGAAGGCGTCGTACAGCGTGTCGTCGATGGCCTGCGGCAGCACGCGCAGGCGGGACGCCGCGTCGCGGTCGATGCGCAGGAAGACCTGCAGGCCGTCGGGCTGCTGGTCGCTCGCCACGTCGGCCAGCTCCGGCCGGGCGCGCAGGGCGGTGAGCAGGCGCGGCGCCCAGGCGGCCAGCTCCTGCGGGTCGGGGTCCTGGAGGACGTACTGGAACTGGGTGCGGCTGACGCGGGCGTCGGTCTGCACGTCCTGCACCGCCTGCATGAACAGCGACACGCCCTCGAGGTTCGCCGTGGCGGCGCGCAGGCGGGCGACGATCTCCTCGGCGGACGCCGCGCGCTGGTCGCGGGGCTTCAGCGCGATGGTCAGGCGGCCGGTGTTGTTGGTGGCGTTCACCGTGCCGGCGCCGACGAAGCTCGCCACCCCCGCCACGTCCGGGTCGCGGCTCACGATCTCCGCCACCGCGCGCTGCTTCTCGCCCATGGCGCGGAAGGAGATCGACGGGGCGGCGTCGGTGACGCCGATGATGACGCCGGTGTCCTGCTGCGGCAGGAAGCCCTTGGGCACCACGTCGTAGAGGTACAGCGTGCCGCCCAGCGTCAGGATGGCAACCAGCAGCGTCGCCGGCTGGTGGCGCAGCACGAAGCGCAGGGAGGCGGCGTAGCCGGCCAGCGCCGCGTCGAAGGCCCGTTCGGTCCAGCGGAACAGGCGGCCTTCCTCACCGGTCTCGCGCTTCAGCAGGCGCGCGCACATCATCGGCGTCAGGGTCAGCGACACGATGGCCGAGACCACCACGGCGATGGACAGCGTGATGGCGAACTCGCGGAACAGCCGGCCGACCACGCCACCCATGAACAGCAGCGGGATGAACACCGCGATCAGCGACACCGTCAGCGACACCACGGTGAAGCCGATCTGCCGCGCGCCCTTCAGCGCCGCATCGAGCGGCCGGTCGCCCTCCTCGATGTAGCGGACGATGTTCTCGATCATCACGATGGCG
Source organism: Azospirillum sp. (assembly GCF_050789165.1). Taxonomy (NCBI): domain Bacteria; kingdom Pseudomonadati; phylum Pseudomonadota; class Alphaproteobacteria; order Rhodospirillales; family Azospirillaceae; genus Azospirillum; species Azospirillum sp. Next base: position 89,535 of record NZ_JBOZRT010000093.1, on the reverse strand, counting down.
TCGTCGACGACGAAGCCCGAGGCGATGGTCAGCGCCATCAGCGACAGGTTGTCGAGGCTGAAGCCGCACAGCGCCATGACGCCGAAGGTGCCGATCAGCGACAGCGGCAGCGCCGCCGCCGGGATCACCGTCGCCCACGCCTTGCGGAGGAACAGGAAGATGGTCAGCACCACCAGCGCCGCGGTCAGAACCAGCGTGAACTGCACGTCGCGCACCGAGGCGCGGATGGTGTCGGTGCGGTCGGTCAGCACCGACACGCGGATCTGCGGCGGGATGGCGACTTGGAGCTGGGGGAGCAGCTCCTTGATGCGGTCGACCGTCTCGATGATGTTGGCGCCGGGCTGTCGCTGGATGTTCAGCAGCACCGCCGGCGTGCCGTCGTGCCACGCGGCGAGGCGCGTGTTCTCCACCGAATCCACCACCGCGCCGATGTCCTGCAACCGCACCGGCGCGCCGTTGCGGTAGGCGACGATGATCGGCCGGTAGGAGGCGGCGGACGCCATCTGGTCGTTGGCGCCGATGGAGAAGGCCTGCCGCGGGCCGTCGAAGCTGCCCTTGGGCGCGTTGACGTTGGCCTGGGTGATGGTGGTGCGCACGTCCTCCATGGTCAGGCCGAGGCCGGCGACGGCGGCCGGGTTGACCTGCACGCGCACCGCCGGCCGCAGCCCGCCCTCGATGCCGACGTAGCCGACGCCGTCGACCTGGCTGAGCTTCTGCGCCAGCAGCGTGTCGGCGGCGTCCGACACCACCTCCAGCGGCAGGCTGTCGGAGCTGAGCGCCAGCACCATCACCGGCGTGTCGGCCGGGTTGACCTTGGAGTAGGTGGGCGGGTTGGGCAGCCCCTTGGGCAGGCCGCCGGCCGCGGCGCTGATCGCCGACTGCACGTCCTGCGCCGCCGCGTCGATGTTGCGGCTGAGGCTGAACTGCAGCGCGATGGTCGACACCCCGAAGGAGCTGGTGGAGATCATCGAACTGAGCCCGGCGATCTGCCCCAGCTGCCGCTCCAGCGGCGCGGTGACCGACGAGGCGATGACGTCCGGGCTGGCGCCCGGCAGCTGCGTCGTCACCTGCACGGTCGGGAAGTCCACCGTGGGCAGCGAGGACACCGGCAGCATCCGGTACCCCAGCAGGCCCAGCAGCACCACCGCCACCATCAGCAGCGCGGTGGCGACCGGGCGCAGGATGAACGGGGCGGAGATGTTCATGGCTGCGGCGCCGGTTCGTGGGTCTGGCCGCGGTTCGGGCGGCCGTTGCCGCCGCCTTCGCCCCGCTCGCGGCGCCGCTCGCGCGGCTGCTCGCCGGCCGCCGCGGGCGGCGGGGCGTTGCCCGCCGCGGCCTCCGACGCCGCCACCCGGGCGCCGGGCTGCAGGCGGTACTGGCCGTCCACCACCACGCGCTCGCCGGGGCTCAGCCCCTCGTCGACCAGGGCGCGGGTGTCCTCGCTGCGCGCCACCTTGACGGGGCGCTGCTCGACCGTCTGGTCCTCCTTGATGACGTAGGCGTAGGTGCCCTGCGGGCCGCGCTGGACCACCGAGGCCGGCACCACCGTGCCCCCCTTGCGCACCGCCGCCAGCAGGCGGACGTTGACGAACTGCCCCGGCCAGAGCCGTTGCGGCTCGTTGGGGAAGACCGCCTTGAGGCGCACCGTGCCGGTGCCGGTGTCGATCTGGTTGTCGACCACGGCGAGCGTTCCTTCACCCAGCGGCGCCCGCCCGGCGCGGTCGAGCGCCACCACCTTGACGACTCCCGCCGCCTGGGCGTCGAGCACCTGGGGCAGAGCCTGCTCCGGCAGGGTGAACAGCACCGAGATCGGCTGCACCTGGGTGATGGTGGCCAGCCCGTTCTGGTCGGACGCGCGGACGATGTTGCCCTGGTCGACGCCGCGGATGCCGATCCGCCCGCCGATGGGCGCGGTGATGGTGGTGTAGCCCAGCTGCACCTTGACCGTCTCGATGGCCGCGTCGTCGGAGCGGACCAGCGCCTCGAACTGCGCCACCTGGGCCCGCTGGGTGTCCACCGTCTGCTTGGAGGCGTACTCGCGCAGGTTCAGGTTGCGCTCCAGGTCGCGCCGGGCGTTGGCGAGCTGCGCCTCGTCCTGCGCCTTCTTGGCCTCGGCCTGGGCGAGCTGGGCCTGGAGCGGGCGCGGGTCGATGCGCGCCAGCACGTCGCCGGCCTGGACCGTCTGCCCCTCGGCGAAGGCGACCTGCTGCAGCTCGCCGTCCACGCGGACGCGCACGGTGACGCTGTTGAATGCCTGCACGGTGCCGATGCCGTCCAGCCAGATCGGCACGTCCTCGCGCCCGACGGTGCCGGCCACCACCGGCACCGGCCCTCCGAAGGCCCGCCGCCCGGCCGCGGCCGGGCCGCTCTGCGGCTGCGCCAGCCGATCCTGCACGGCGTAGCCGACCCCTGCGACGACGAGGGCGACGGTGAGCCCGGCGACGGCCGGTTTCCAACGGATGATCATGGGGCGGGCGGCGGCGGATGGTTGTGGTCTCTCCCTTGTACGGGCCGCCCGTCCGGATCCGTCGCGGGTATCGCGGGGAGGGGACTACGCCGGCGTCCCCTTCCGTGCGGCCCGCCGCTTGGGGCCAGGGGTTTCCGCGTCGAACAGCTTGCCCTGCGCGTTCCGGATGTGGGCCTGCATGGCCGCGCGCGCCGCCCGGGCGTTGCGGCCCTTCAGCGCGTCCAGGATAGCCCGATGGTCGGCGCACATGCTGCGGGCGATGGTGTTCCCGGAATACTGCTCCTCGAACTTGCTGTAATGCGGCGACCGCCGCTTCTTCCACAGCAGGTCGGTGATCTCGACGAACACCGGGTTTCCGGTCATCGCGCCGATCAATTCATGAAAGCGCCGGTCGTGGTCGTGGAAGGCCGTCCTGTCGCCCAGGGTGCCCTCCATCTCCGCGACCAGCCGGGCGAGGTCGGCCAGCTGAGCGTCGGTGGCCTTCCGCGCCGCCAGCGCGGCGATCTCGCCCTCGATGGCCTCCCTGGCTTCCATCAGGTCCGCGACGCCGACGCCCTCGTCGTTCGGGACCGCCTCCTGGTCGGGAAGCTTACGGGAGACGTACACCCCATGCCCGGTCCGGATCTCCACCCATCCGTTGATCTCCAGTGCGATCAGCGCCTCGCGCACCGACGACCGGCTGACCCCCAGCTGCTTCGCCAGGTCGCGTTCCCCGGGCAGCAGCTGGCCCGCCGCGAAGTGCCCGTCGCGGATGTACTGGATCAGCACGTTCGAGATCTGCCGGTACAGGCGCTCGACCTTGATCGTCGGCAGGTCCATGGGTCGCTACTCCGGAGGGGTGGTGGGGGGTGCGGTGCGCATAGGAATGCGTCCGCCACCGGGCAAGATCAAGGCGTTCGGAGCCGTGCGGGCGAGAAACATTCCGCTTGCCAGGGCCGCCCGCACGGGCGTAGCGTCGGCCCACTGGTCAGGCCAGTAGACCTCCAGTCCACCAAGCCGTGCGGGGCCGGCGCTCCCGCGTTCGGGCGTTTCCTTTGAGGGCAGATCATGAAGATGACGTTCCGGTGGTACGGCGACAGCGACCCGGTGCCGCTCAGCCACATCCGTCAGATCCCGGGCATGCACGGCATCGTCTCCGCCGTCTACGACGTGCCGGTCGGGGAGCCGTGGCCGGTCGCCACCATCCAGGCGCTCAAGGACAAGGTGGAGGCGCACGGCCTGACGCTGGACGTGATCGAGAGCGTGCCGGTCCACGAGGACATCAAGCTCGGCAAGCCGTCGCGCGACCGCCTGATCGACAACTACTGCACCACGCTGCGTAACCTCGCCCGGTGCGGCATCCAGGTGGTCTGCTACAACTTCATGCCGGTGTTCGACTGGACGCGCACCGCGCTCGACATGCGCCTGCCGGACGGATCGACGACCCTGTCCTTCGACGTCGAGACCGTCGATCGGATCGACGTCAGCCAGGGCATTTCGCTGCCGGGATGGGACGCCAGCTACCGTCCGGAGGAGCTTCGGGCACTGCTCGCCGAATACGCGGCGGTCGATGAAGAGGCCCTGTGGCAGAACCTCGAACACTTCCTGAAGCGCGTCATCCCGGTCGCCGCCGAGGCCGGTATCCGCATGGCCATCCACCCGGACGATCCGCCCCGCCCGATCTTCGGCCTGCCGCGCATCGTGAAGAACCGCGACGACCTCGCGCGGCTGCTTGCCATCGTCGATGACCCGGCCAACGGGTTGACGCTGTGCTCGGGCTCGCTGGGGGCGTCCTGCAAGAACGACATCCCCGCCATGGTGCGGGAGTTCGCCGGCCGCAAGCGGATCCACTTCGCGCACCTGCGCAACGTCAAGGTCACCGAGGCCGGCGACTTCCACGAGACCAGCCACCGCTCGGCGGACGGCTCGCTCGACATGGCCGAGATCGTGAAGGCCTATTACGAGGCCGGCTTCGACGGTTACGTCCGTCCCGACCACGGCCGCATGATCTGGGGCGAGACCGGCAAGCCCGGCTACGGCCTCTACGACCGCGCGCTCGGGGCCGTCTACCTGAACGGCCTGTGGGAAGGCATCGCCAAGGCCGAGAGCCAGGGGTGAGCCGCTTCATGGCAAGGCGGAGTCCGCCCTAGAAGGGGTGCGGCCCGTCCCAAGGACCGATGGACGCGGTGTGGCTGACCAGCCCGGTGTCCTCGTGCCAGAGGTGCAGTTGGAATCCCGGCGGCTCCATGATGAAGCAGGCCGGCCCGCCCGCGCTGAGGTCGAGCGCGACCTGATGCGCGGTGGACGGCGCCGTCGACGCCAGCGTGCCGGCCCAGCGCCGCTGGATCGGGCGGTGCATGTGGCCGCACAGCGCGCGCTCCACCTGCGGGTGGCGGCGCACCACGGCGGCGAACGCGTCCATGCCCTCGAAGCCGAAGCTGTCCATGTGGCCGATGCCGGTGCGGAACGGCGGATGGTGCAGGAACAGCACCGTCGGCCGCTCCGGCTGCTCCGACAGCGTGGCGTCCAGCCACGCCAGCCGCTCGGCGCACATTGCCCCGCCGACGGCGCCGGGCACGGTGGTGTCCAGGCCGATCAGCCGCACCGGCCAGTCCTCCACCGCGTACTGCACGAAGGCGCCGCCGCGCGGCAGGAAGGGCACGTCGGGGAAGGACGCGGCCAACGCGCCGCGTTCGTCGTGGTTGCCGGGAACCGGCAGCACGGGGGCCTTCAGCGGCTGCAGGATCTCGCGCAGCAGCCCGTACTCCTCCGGCCGGCCGGCGTCCACCAGGTCGCCGGTCAGCAGCACCACGTCGGGCGGCGTGCTCAGCGCGTTCACCGCCGCCACCGCCCCGGCGAGGAGCGACGCGGTGTCGACGCGGCGGCAGAGCAGGCGGCCCGGCCCCTTGATGTGCGGGTCGGTGAGCTGGGCGATGAGCATCGGCGTTCCTCCGGCAGGCGCTTTCCGCAGGCTGCGGCGGATCGCGGCGGCGCGGAAGCCCCCAATTGGCCGGCCGTGCCGCGATGTGCGTTTTCGCACAGGCATCGGCGCCGTCCGGGGGCATGGTCCGTCCCGCCGCTTCCCGGAGTGACCCTGATGTCCCTGCTCGATGATCTGGTGGTGCAGACCGCCGTCTTTCCCCTGCTGGCCGGCCTGGTCGGCGTCGGGCTGCTGCGCTTCGCCGCCGGGCCGGCGCGCGGCCGGCGGTTGGCCGCCGCGGGCGTGGCGTTGGCGTTCCTCGCCGCCTACGCGCTGATCGTCGGCGTGCCGGCGCTGCCGCCGCCGTCCAGCATGGGCCGCCTGTTCTGGAGCGCGGTGGCCGGCGTGGTTCTCGGCGTCGCCGCCGATCTGGCGGGGTTGGAGCCGAAGCGCGGCTCGCTGCTGGTCGGCGTGTGGCTGACGGCGGCGCTCGCCTGGGTCGCCTACCCGGTGCTGCCGGGCGGCCTGCCGACCGTCACCGCCGCCGTGGTGCTGGTGGCTGCCGCGTGGTTCGCGCTGTCGCGCACCGCCTCCCATGGAGTCGCCGGTGCGGCGACGCCGGGCGTGGTGTTGCTGGCGGCGGCGCTGGGCGTCGGCGGCGTGGCGCTGGTCGGCGCCTCGGCCTCGGTGGCGCAGCTCGCCTTCGCCTTGGCGGCGGCCACCGGCGGGCTGCTGCTGTGGAACTGGCCGGTCGAGCACCATGGCTGGGGCACCGCGGGTCAGGCCGCGCTCGGCATCCTGGTGCTGCTGGCCGCCGCGCTCACCTTCTTCTCCTCGGCTCCGGCGGAGGCCCTGGTCGCCGTCCTGCCGGCCTTCTTCGCCGACCGGCTGCGCGACCGCCTGCCGCTGCCCGAGACGGCCTTCGGCCGCGCCGCCGGCACCGTCGCCCTCACCGTCATCGCCGTCGTGCCCGCCGTGGCGGCCGTCGGCATCGCCCTTCTGCTCTCCGTCGGCACCGAAGCGTCCGGCTACTAACCCTCCATCCTCCTAGGAAAGACCATCATGAAGACCGTTCTGTTCGCCGCCGCTCTCCTGGCCTCCGTCACCGCCACCGCGCAGGCCGCGCCGGTCGCCTACAAGCTCGACCCCTCGCACATGAGCGTGGCGTTCATCGTCAACCACCTCGGCTTTTCCAACGTGATCGGCCGCTTCAACACCGCTGCGGGCGAGGTCTCCTTCGACAAGGACGCGGTGCAGAACAGCGCGCTGAAGGTGACCATCGACGCCGCCAGCGTCGACACCGCGCACGCCAAGCGCGACGAGCACCTGCGCTCGCCGGACTTCTTCAACGCCAAGGAGTTCCCGCAGATCACCTTCAAGAGCACGAAGATCGAGAAGACCGGCGACAGGACCGGCAAGCTGCACGGCGACCTGACCATGCTGGGCACCACCAAGCCGGTGATCCTCGACGTCACCTTCAACAAAGAAGGCGTCAGCCCGGCCAGCAAGCTGGAGACCGTCGGCTTCTCCGCCCGCGGCACGGTGAAGCGCACCGACTTCGGCATGAAGTACGGCGCGCCGAACATTGGCGACGAGATCCAGCTGCTGATCGAGGCCGAGGCGGTCAAGTCGTAAGGCTGGACCGTTCCACAGACGGGGGCGGTGCGCATGCGCCGCCCTTTCGCCTGACTCATCCATCCTCCATCGCCCGCCGCACCCGCTCCTCGAGCGCCGCAGGGTCGTGCAGCGCCAGCGCGCCGCGCCGCTTCTCCAGCAATCCCTCCTTTTCCAGCGCCGAGAGCACCCGCGACACCGCCTCGCGCCGGGTGCCGACCCGTCCCGCCAGATCGGCGTGCGGCGGAGGTGGGGAGACCACCGCGCCGCGCCCGTCCGGCCGCGCCAGCCGCAGCAGTTCGGCGTAGATGCGGTGCTTCACGTCCAGCGTGTTGAACTCGTTCACCCGGCCGGCCAGCTTGCGGATCTCGCCGGTCAGCAGGCGCAGCACCTGGTCGCAGACGTCCGGGTGGCGGTGGATGCACTCGCGGAACAGCGAGGCCGGCATGCGCGCCACCGTGGCGCCGGTCACCGCGACGATCCCGGCGGAACGCGCCTTGCCGTCGATGGCCGCCATCTCGCCGAAGAACTCCCCCGCGGGGATGTCGCGCAGGATCACCTCGCGCCCCGACACGGCGCGGATCGTCACCCGCACCAGCCCGGCCAGCACGAAGAACACGTCGGTGCCCTCGTCCTCGTGGTCGATGATCCACTGCCCGGCCTCGACCCGCCGCCACAGGCAGCGCGCCGACAGCGCGGCCAGCTCCGCTGGGTCCAGCGAGCGGAACAGCGGGAACCCCGCCAGGGTATCGGTCGGCCGAGACATGCATCCCCGTCATTGGAAAGCCGGCGGATGATCCCATAAGATCGCCGCCCGCACCACCACACGCCCCCGGCATGACCCCGCGCCCCATCGAACGCCCGTTGCGCCTGTTCACCGGGCTGCTGCTGTTCACCTTCGCCACCAGCCATTTCCTGGCGCACGCCACGGGACTGCTGCTTCTGCCCGCGATGGAGACGGCGCGCACCGTGCTGCTGTGGCCGTGGCGGACGCTGCCGGGGGAAGCGCTGCTGGTCGCCTCGGTGCTGACGCATGGCGGGTTGGGGTTGTGGGCGCTGTACCGGCGGCGCCACCTGCGCATGCCGGCGACCGAGGCGTGGCAGCTCGGCCTCGGCCTGTGCATCCCGATCCTGCTGATCTCGCACGGCATGGCCGGCCTGTTCTCCGACGAGATCACCGGCACGCAGCTCACCTACACCCGGGCGCTCTACCTGTACTGGATGGTGTCGCCCGACCTGATGTTGCCGCGGCAGATCGTGCTCTTGCTGATCCTCTGGCTGCACGGCTGCATCGGCGTGCGTGGCTGGCTGCTGGTGAAGCCCTGGTACCGCCGCTGGGCGCCGGTGCTGGGGGCGCTGGCGCTGAGCCTGCCGCTGCTGGCGCTGGCCGGGATCTTCAACGGCGCCTGGGACGTCGAGCGGCGCGTCGGCGCCGAGCCCGCGGTCGCTGCCGTCGCCAACCCGCCGGCCAATCCGGAGGACGCCGCCGGCCGCGCCGCCCTGGCCCAGCTGAGCGGCTGGCTGGTCGACGGCTACGTGCTGCTGCTGGTCGGCACCATCGGCCTGCGGCAGCTGCGCAACTGGCACGCCAAGCGGTCCAACCCGGTGCGGGTGACCTATCCGGGCGGGCGCGTGGTGGTGGTGCCGCGCGGCACCTCGGTGCTGGAAGCGAGCCGCGCCGCCGGCATCCCGCACATGGCGCTGTGCGGCGGGCGCGGGCGCTGCTCGACCTGCCGGGTGCGGGTGTCGGGTGGGGTAGGGGCGCTGCCGGCGCCCAACCCGACCGAGGCCGCGGTGCTGGAGCGGATGGCGGCGCCGCCGTCGGTGCGGCTGGCCTGCCAGCTGCGCCCCACGTCCGACCTGACGGTGGCGCCGCTGCTCACCCCGCGCGACGGCGCCGCGGTGCCGGTGGCGATCGAGGAGGGGCCGGCGACGGGCCGCGAACTGCCGATCACCGCACTGTTCATCGACCTGCGCGGCTCGACCTCGCTGGCGGCGGCGCGGCTGCCGTACGACGCGCTGTTCATCGTCGGGCGCTACCTGCAGGTGGTGGGGGAGGTGGTGCGGCGGCACGGCGGCTACGTCACTGCCATCGCCGGCGACGGCGTCATGGGCATGTTCGCCGACGAGGCCGACCCCGGCGCCTCCGCCGCCAGCGCGCTGCGCGCCGCCGAGGCCCTGTGGCGGGAGATCGGCGATCTCAGCCGGGAGCTGGCCGAGGAGCTGGAGGCGCCGCTGGGCTTCGGCATCGGCATCCACACCGGGGTGGCGGTGGTGGGGCCGACCGGCTGCGGCACCTCGGGCTCGATCCAGTTCATCGGCGACCCAGGCAACGTCGCCGCGCGACTGGAGGAGCTGACCAAGGATTTCGGCGCCACGGTGATCCTGTCGGACAAGGTGGCGGTGCTGGCCGGCTGCCGCGCCCCCGACCGGCTGGACCGCCGCGAGGTGGCGATCCGCGGCCGGGAGGGCACATTGGCGGTGCGGCTGGTGCACCGCCGGGAGGATCTGATGGGCGCGCTGGAGGGGGGCTGACGCCCCTCACTCCGCCGTGCTCACTCCGCCGGGTGCGCCGCGGCGTGGGCGGGAGCCTCCGCCCGCTTGCCCGCGCCGGCCAGATGGCGCAGCAGCACGTAGAACACCGGCGTCAGCACCAGCCCGAACAGCGTCACGCCGATCATGCCGGAGAACACCGCCACACCCATGGCGTGCCGCATCTCCGCGCCCGCTCCGGTCGAGGTGACCAGCGGCACCACGCCCATGATGAAGGCGATGGAGGTCATCAGGATCGGCCGCAGGCGCAGCCGGCTGGCCTCGATCGCCGCCTGCACGGCGGTGCGGCCCTGATGCTCCAGCTCGCGGGCGAACTCGACGATCAGGATGGCGTTCTTCGCCGACAGACCGACCAGCACCATGAAGCCGATCTGCGTGAAGATGTTGTTGTCGCCCCCGGTCAGCCACACCCCGGTCAGCGCCGACAGCACGCTCATCGGCACGATCAGCAGGATGGCCAGCGGCAGCGTCAGGCTCTCGTACTGCGCCGCCAGCACCAGGAAGACCAGCAGCACGCTGATCGGGAACACCCACAGCCCGGCGTTGCCGACCAGGATCTTCTGGTAGGTGAGGTCGGTCCACTCCAGCTTCACGCCGCGCGGCAGCACCTCGGCCGCGATGCGCTCGGCCGCCGCCTCGGCCTGCCCCGAGGAGTAGCCGGGCGCCGGCCCGCCGTTGACGTCGGCGGCGGTGAAGCCGTTGTAGCGCACAACCATCTCCGGCCCGTAGCTGGGGTGCACGGTGACCAGCGACGACAGCGGCACCATCGTCCCCTGGGCGTTGCGGGTCTTCAGCAGGCCGATGTCGTCGGCGTGCGCGCGGAACGGCGCGTCGGCCTGCACCCGCACCTGGTAGACGCGGCCGAAGGCGTTGAAGTCGTTGACGTACAGCGAGCCGAGATAGATCTGCATGGTGTCGAACACGTCGCCGACGTTGACGCCCAGCTGCTTGGCCTTCACCCGGTCGAGGTCGACGTCGAGCTGCGGCACGTTGATCTGGTAGGCGGAGAAGGTCGGTCCCAGTTCCGGCGTCTGCGCCGCGCGCTTGACGAAGGCGGTCACCGCCTCGCTCAGCGCCTCGTAGCCGAGGTTGCCACGGTCCTCCAGCTGCATCTTGAAGCCGCCGAGCTGGCCCAGGCCCATCACCGGCGGCGGCGGGAAGATGGCGACGAACGCCTCCTTCAGGCCGGCGTAGCGTTTCTGCAGGTCCATGGCGATGGCACCGGCCGACAGGGACGGGTCCTTGCGCTCGGCGAACGGCTTCAGGGTGACGAAGACGATGCCGGCGCTGGAGCTGTTGGTGAAGCCGTTGACCGACAGGCCCGGGAAGGCCACCGCGCTCTGCACGCCGGGGCGCTGGAGCGCGATGTCGGTCATCTCGCGGATCACCGCCTCGGTGCGGTCGAGGGACGCGCCGGTCGGCAGCTGCGCGAAGCTGATCAGGTACTCCTTGTCCTGCATGGGCACGAAGCCCGAGGGCACCGTGCGGCCGAGGATCACCGTGGCACCGATCAGCAGCGCGTAGACCGCCAGGATGGCGCCCTTGTGCCGCACCACGCCGCCGACGCCGCGCCCGTAGCCGTCGCTGGAGCGCTGGAACACCCGGTTGAACACCCGGAAGAAGCCGCCGAACACGCGGTTCATGGCGCGGGTCAGCCAGTCCTGCGGCTGCTCGTGGCCGCGCAGCAGCACCGCCGACAGCGCCGGCGACAGGGTCAGCGAGTTGAAGGCTGAGATGACGGTGGAGATCGCGATGGTCATCGCGAACTGCTTGTAGAATTCGCCGCTCAGGCCGGTCATGGCGGCCAGCGGCACGAAGACGGCGACCAGCGTCAGCGCGATGGCGATGATCGGGCCGCTGACCTCCTGCATGGCGCGGATGGTGGCGTCGCGCGCCGACAGGCCGGAGGCGATGTTGCGCTCGACGTTCTCGACCACGACGATGGCGTCGTCCACCACGATGCCGATGGCCAGCACCATGCCGAACAAGGAGAGCGCGTTGATCGAGAAGCCGAAGGCCAGCATCAGCGAGAAGGTGCCGACGATGGAGATCGGCACCGCCAGCAGCGGGATGATCGAGGCGCGCCAGGTCTGAAGGAAGACGATCACCACCAGCACCACCAGCGCCACCGCTTCCAGCAGCGTGTGCACCACCGCCTCGATGGAGGAGCGGACGAACTGCGTCGGGTCGTAGACGATGGAGTAGTCGACCCCGTCCGGCATGTCGGCCTTCAGCTCCGCCATCACCTTGCGCACCTCGTCGGAGATGGCGAGCGCGTTGGCGTCCGGCGTCTGGTTGATGCCGAGCGCCACCGCCGGCTTGTTGTCGAGGAGCGAGCGCAGCCCGTACTGCGCCGCCGCTAGCTCCACCCGCGCCACGTCGCGCAGGCGGGTGACGCCGCCGTCGGCGCCGGTCTTCAGCACGATGTCGCCGAACTCCTCGGCGGTCTTCAGCCGTCCGCGGGCGTTGATCGACAATTGCAGGGGCACGTCGGGCAGGCTGGGCGAGGCGCCGATGACGCCGGCCGCCACCTGGACGTTCTGCTCGCGGATGGCGTTCACCACGTCGGTGGCGGTCAGCCCGCGCTGCGCCACTTTGCCGGGGTCGAGCCAGACGCGCATGGCGTAGTCGCCGGCCCCCCACACCTGCACCTCGCCGACGCCGGCGATGCGGGTCAGCCGGTCGCGGACGTTCAGCAGCGCGTAGTTGCGCAGGTACGTCATGTCGTAGCGGTCGCTGGGCGACAGCAGGTGCACGACCATGGTGAGGGTGGGGGAGCTCTTCACCGTGGTGACGCCCAGGCGCTGCACGTCGGAGGGAAGCCGCGGCATGGCCTGCGCCACGCGGTTCTGCACGAGCTGCTGCGCCTTGTCGGGGTCGGTGCCCAGGCGGAAGGTGACGGTCAGCGCCATGTTGCCGTCGCTGTTCGCTTGCGACTGCATGTACAGCATGTTCTCGACGCCGTTGATCTGCTCCTCCAGCGGGGAGGCGACGGTTTCGGCGATGACCTTGGGGTTGGCGCCGGGGAACTGCGCGCGCACCACGACGGACGGCGGCACGACCTCCGGGTATTCGGAGATCGGCAGGCGGAACAGCGCGATCGCCCCCGCCAGGAACAGCGCCACCGACAGCACGCCGGCGAAGATCGGCCGGTCGATGAAGAACTTGGAGATGTTCATGTGGGGTCTCCGTAGGGATGCCCCCTCCCTAGCCCTCCCCCGCTCGCGCGGTGGAGGGAACTCCGCTGCCGCGGCGGCAGCCCCCTCTCCCGCGAAGCGGGGGAGGGATGGGGAGGGGGCACTTTGTTGCTTTTACCGCGCCGCCGTCTGGGTCTTTTCCTCGCCCATGGCGACCATCTTCGGCGTGACCGGCATGCCCGGCCGGGCGCGCTGGATGCCGTTGACCACCACGCGCTCGCCGGCCGACAGGCCCGCCGTCACCACGCGCAGCCCGTTCTGCAGCGCGCCGAGCTTCACCGGCCGGTACTCGACCGTGTTCTCCGGCGTCACCACCAGGACGAACTTCTTGTCCTGGTCGGTGCCGATGGCGCGGTCATCAACTAGCAGCGCGTCGTAGGGCGCGGTGCCGCCCACCTTCACCCGGGCGTACAGGCCGGGCACCAGCAGGCCGTCGGGGTTGTCGAACTTGGCGCGCACGCGGATGGTGCCGGACACGCTGTCCAGGCGGTTGTCCACGTGCTCCACCGTGCCTTCGCGGGGCGTGCCGTCCTCGTTGGCGAGGCCGAGGCGGACCGGGATCGCGCCGGAATCCTTCACCGGGGCGATGTGGCGCAGGTAGGTCTGCTCGTCCACGTCGAAGGAGGCGTAGATCGGCGACACCGAGACCAGCGTCGTCAGCGGCTCCGCCGCGGCGCCGGCGGCGACCACGTTGCCGACGGTCCGCTCCGCCCGCGACACCCGGCCGGACACCGGGGCGGTGACCTGGGTGTAGCCGAGGTTGAGGCGGGCCAGCTCCAGCGCCGCCTGCGCCGCCTTCAGGTTGGCGGCGGCCTCGCGGGCGGCGTTGTCCTTCTGGTCCATGGTGCTGCGCGAGATGGTGTCGTCGCGCACCAGCTTCTGCGCGCGGTCGAGGTCGGACGCCGTGAAGCGCACGCGCGCCTGCGCCGCGGCGACCTGCGCCTCGGCGCGCGCCACCTCCGCCTCGTAGGGGCGCGGGTCGATGGTGAACAGCACGTCTCCCTGCTTCACCAGGGCGCCGTTGCGGAAGTGCACGGCGACGATGGTGCCGGGAACCTGCGGGCGGACGTCGACGCGGTCCACCGCCTCCAGCCGGCCGGAGTAGGACTGCCAGTCCACCACCGGGCGGGCGAGCACGCCGGCGACGTCCACCTCGGCCGGGGGAGGCGCGGGAGCGGCGGTTTGGGCTTCGGCCGGGCTGCGCAGGGTGGCGACGCCGGCGACGGCGGCCACCGACACGCCGGCCGCGAGGAGAAGGGCATACGTCTTGCGGGGCATGGCTTTACCTGTGGCTTTGATGGTGGGGACGGGCGCCGGACAGGCGGCGCCGGAAGAAATCGGAGACGGCCGTGAGGGCCGGCGCGTGACAGGGAAGGCCCGCATGGGAGACCCCCGCGAAACGCGTGACCTCGGTCGGCACCCCGGCGTCGATCAGCCGGGCGGCGTAGCTCTCGGCCTCCGGCCGCAGCATGTCGTCCTGCGCGGTGGCGATGAGGATCGGCGGCAGCCGGCCGAGCCGGCGCGATTCCAGGGGGGCTGCGTAGGGGTGCAGGCGCAGAGCCGCCTCGGGCAGGTAGGCGCGGTAGCAGCGGGCGCACTCGGCCATGCCGGCGTCGCCGTCGCGGACCCGCGTCAGGCTGGGGTCGAGCATCGGGCCGAGCAGCGCCTGCGCCGCGATCTCCGGCCCGCCGCGGTCGCGGGCGAGCAGGGTGAGCGACACGGCGACGTGCCCGCCGGCGTCGTGGCCGGCGACGCCCAGCGGGCCGGCCCGTTCGGCCAGCCAGCGGGCGGCGGCGTGCGCGTCTTCGACCGCGGCGGGGAAGGGGTTGGCGGGGGCGAGCGCGTAGCCGACCGCGACCACCAGCGCCGGGATGCTCTCGGCCAGCGCCGCGGCCGGCACCTCCGCCTCGTCCAGCGAGCCGGAGGTGAAGCCGCCGCCGTGGAAGTACAGCACGCCGGGCAGCAGCCCGGTCGCCGCCGGCCGATACAGGCGCAGCGGGACCTCGCGGCCCTCCACCTTCAACGACGTGTGCGAACGATCCATCCCGATGCGGCGCCGAGCGCCCCTCCCGCAATGCAGCGAGAGGGATATTGGTCGAGCGCCGTAGTGGGATAAAGCCGCCGCGGTCGGGAACTGAATTCAGCTGGGATGAACAATCGGGGCGGGGTGGGGGCTTTTGGCCTTCCTCACACCACGCACTCGCACGCGCTCTCGCGCTCCGCCGGGGCCGCGCGCTCCATGCACGCGTCCTCCGGCAGGTCCTCGCCCTGGAGCAGCGGGCAACGCTCGAACAGCTCCGCCACCCAATCGACGAAAACCCTAACCTTCGGCGACAGGTGCCGGTTGTGCGGGTACACCGCGGAGATGGGAATGCGCGGCGGCCGCCAGTCGCGCAGGATCTCGCGCAACGCGCCGCTGCGCAGGTGCGGCAGCACCATGAAGCGGCCGGGCTGCAGCAGGCCCAGCCCCTCCAGGCCGCAGGTCACGTAGGCGTCGGCGTCGTTGACGGAGATGACGCCCTTCATGGCGATCTCCTCTTCCCGGCCGTCGCGCTGGAAGCACAGCGCGAAGTTCCGCCCGGTGCGGCTGCCGAAATAGTTCACCGCCACGTGGCGCTCCAGGTCCTCGATGGTCCGGGGCTCGCCGTGCTCGGCCAGATAGGCGGGGCTGGCGCAGGTGATCTGCTGCATGGCGCCGATGCGGCGCGCCACCAGGCTGGAATCCGACAGCTCGCCGACGCGGATGACGCAGTCCACGCCCTCCTGGATCAGGTCGATCGCGCGGTCGCCCAGCCCGAGCATCAGGTCGATGTCCGGGTACTTGGCGTGGAACTCGTGGATGGAGGGAATGATGACCAGCCGGCCGATGGAGCCCGGCATGTCCACCCGCAGCCGGCCGCGCGGCGTCTTGCGCGCGCTGGTGAAGGTGGATTCGATCTCGTCGATCTCCGACAGGATGCGAGTGGCGCCCTCCAGGTACGCCGCGCCGTCCAGCGTCAGGCTGAGCTTGCGCGTGGTGCGCTGGAGCAGGCGCACGCCCAGCGACGCCTCGAGGTTCTGGATCGTCGTCGTCACCGAGGCGCGTGGCAGCCCCAGCGTGTCGGCGGCCTTCGAGAAGCTGTTCGCCTCGACGACGCGGACGAAGACGCGCATCGCGTGCAGCTTGTCCATGCGGATCCCATCCCTTCCAACGACGACGTGCGCGAGCAGAAATGGTGTTGCGGACGCCGGGTGGAAAGCGCAAGGCCTATTTCCGCTTGCCCTTGAGCAGGTCGATGCGCCGACGCGAGAACTCGCCGTCGTTGACGAAGGTCAGCTCCATCCAGCGCGTCTCGTCGCGGCGGATGCGCACGGTACCGGAGCGGTCGAGGTGCCGCGTCTTGTGCGCGTCGAGGAACACGGTCAGCCCGCGCCGCGAGGCGAAGCGGATGGACAGATCGCTGCCGGCGAAGATCTCGCTGAGGTCGCGGTTGGAGACGATGCCGGTGACCGACAGCAGCGGCACGTCGAGCGGCAGCACGGCGCCGCGGTTGTTGGCGTTGAACGCGGTGGAGCCGAGCGGCGTGGCGACGCAGATGCCGGTGCCGCGCAGCTCGTACCCCTCGAACTCGCCGTCCGAGCTGTCGAGGTGGAACTCGTGGCAGTCCGCCACCCCGGCGCCGATCACCACGTCGTTGTAGGCGGCGCCGATCAGCTCGTCGTTCGCCTCGACCCACAGGGGGTGGACGCGGTGGCAGGGCATCGCCGCCGGGTCCAGCTCGGCCAGCTGGTCGGCGACCGAGCTGGGATTCATCAGGAAGTTCAGGTTGCCACGCCCGACGCCGAGGAAGCGGATCGGCCGCGCCGGCTGGTCCGGCGGCGGGGTGCGGCGGTGCAGCGCGCGCAGCATGGCGCCGTCGCCGCCGACCACGACCACGATGTCCGGATGGTCGTTGTCGATGAAGCGGGCGTAGCGCTCCTTGAGCGCGGCGATGAAGCCGGACTGCCGGGGATCGTCCGGTTCGTACTCGAACGTCAGGCGCATGGACCCATCCCCCTGCTGGCGGCCAGACGGCAGGCAGGATAGCGCCCCGCCGCCGGGTTTCGTCCAGCGGCACCCCCGGCTTTTCCACATGCCGGAAGCGTTTCCGAGGGGTGGAAATGTGGGGAGGGGGTGGTTTCGAGGCGGGGGGCGCCATGTCAGGTGGAGGGAGAGGCTCTCGAAACGACTGGGGAAGCACCATGAAGCAAGTGATGTTCGTCGAACTCGGCATGGGCGTCGACCTGCATGGACAGGACGTCACCAAGGCCGCCGTCCGCGCCGTGCGCAACGCCATCGAGCGCAACTCCATGCCGGGCATGCGCGCGCTGGTGGACGGCGACACCAGCCGGATGCAGGTGCGCGTCCACCTCGCCGTCCCGGCCGACGCCGACCGGCTGGACGTCGAGGCGGTGCGCGCCGTCTTCCCCTACGGGCAGGTCAGCGTGCAGGTCGGCCCCGGCGGCATGCTGGCGCCGAGCGGCATCTTCCTCGCCGACAAGAACGACCGGAACGAGATGATCTACGTCGTCAACGCCGCCGTCGAGGTCGGGATCTGACGGCGCGGCTTTGATCCCGGCGCCGTTTCGCCTAGCTATAACCGGACGACCGCCCAAGGCCGGGCGGGCACGCAGGGAGAGGAACGACATGGCAGGCGAACTCATCACGTTGCGGGCCGAGGACGGCCACGACTTCGGCGGCTATCTGGCGCGGCCGGACGGCGCGGCGCGCGGGGCGGTGGTGGTGGTGCAGGAGATCTTCGGGGTCAACCACCACATCCGCTCGGTCTGCGACCGCTACGCCGCCGCCGGCTGGACGGCGCTGGCCCCGGCGCTGTTCGACCGCGTCGAACGCGGGGTGGAACTGGCCTACGACCAGCCGGGCATCGACCGCGGCCGGGCGATCATGGGGCAGGTGAGCATGGACGGAGCGCTCGCCGACGTCGGCGCCGCGCTGGCGCATCTCGGTGCGCCGGGCTCTGCGGCGGTGGTCGGCTTCTGTTGGGGCGGCACCCTCGCGTGGCTGGCCGCGGCCCGGCTGCCGGTGCGCGCCGCCGTCGGCTACTACGGCGGCCAGATCGCCAAGCACGTCCAGCTGACGCCGCGCGCGCCCGTGCTGCTGCACTTCGGCGAGAAGGACACGGCGATCCCGCTGTCCGTCTCCGAGGAGGTGCGCGCCGCCCATCCCGAGGTGATGGTGCACCTCTACCCCGCCGGGCACGGCTTCAGCTGCGACGAGCGGGCCAGCTACGACGCCGCCAGCGCACAGCGCGCCTGGACGCGCACCCAGGGGCTGCTGGAGGCGGCATTCTAGCGGGGCGTGCACTCCCTCCAATGCCCCGGCCTCCAACTTGGACGGGGTATTGGCGCATTGGAGGTATCCCGCTCGCGGTAAGAGGCGGGGCAAAGGGGAAAAGACCGCGGGCCGCCGGCCCATCGCCGCTCAAAAGCGTTATTACAAGGATTCGTTGCAATCCTTGAGCGGCATCGCATGAGACCGGTCGTCTTCGATGAGTGCTTCGGCTGGCTGCATCCGGCGGCCGGCCGCCGTGGCGTGGTGCTGTGCGGCCCGCTGGGGCTCGAAGCGTACTGCACCCATCGCGCGTGGCGGGCGCTGGCCGAACGCCTTGCCGCGGCCGGGCTTCCGACGCTGCGCTTCGACTACCCGGGCACCGGGGACTCGCGCGGCGGCGACGACGATGCCGCCCGGGTGCGCGCCTGGATAAACGGTGTCCACGCAGCCGTGCGGTGGATGACCGACACCCTGCAATTGCAGGAGGTAGCGCTGGTCGGGACGCGCCTCGGCGCCGCGCTGGCCGCGGAAGCGGCGGCCGAGCGGGGCGGGGTGGACCGGCTGGTGCTGCTGGCGCCGTGTTCCGGCGCCGCCTTCGCCGCCGAGGTCCGGGCCATGGCCCGGCTGGCCGGCGCGCCGCAGCCGGACCCGGACGCGCTGGAGTTCAACGGCTTCCGCCTGAGCGCGCAGACGCTGGCCGACCTGAAGGCGCTCGACCCGGTGCGGCTGGCCTCCGCGCCGGCGCCGCGGGCGCTGCTGCTGGCCCGCACCGACGTGCGCGATGCCGCCCTGCTGGCCGGGTATCTGTCGGGCCTGGGGGTGGCGGTGGACGAGGAGCCCTTCGCCGACTATGCCGCGCTGATGCGCAGCGTGGAGCGCGGCGTGGTGCCCGAGGCGCCGCTGGAGCGGGTCGCCGCGTGGTTGGCCGCCGACGCGCCCGCCGCCCGCGCCGAGCCTGCCCCATTGCCTGATGCCCCGCCGCGGCTGGCGCTGCCCTCGGCGGTCGAGACGCCGGTGCTGTTCGGCCCTGGAGGCGGGCTGGCCGGGGTATGGTGCGAGCCGGCGGGCTTCGCCCCGGCGGACCGGCCGGCGCTGCTGCTGCTGCCGAGCGGCGCGTGGCACCACGTCGGCTTCGCCCGCCTGTCGGTGGAGATCGCCCGGCGCTTGGCGGCGCACGGCTACGCCTCCTTGCGCATGGACCTGTCGGGCCTGGGCGACAGCGCGTCGAAGACAGGGCAGCCGGACGGGTTGATCTACCGCCGCGGCTCGCTCGCCGACACGCGCGCCGCGCTCGACTGGCTGGAAGCGCGCGGGCGGCGGCGCTGCCTCGTGCTGGGGGTGTGCGCCGGGGCGGCGCTGGCGCTGCACACCGCGCTCGAGGACGAGCGGGTGGTCGGGCAGGTGATGATCAACCCCGGCCTCTTCACGCTCGGCGACGGCGCCACCGCCGAGGCGCTCGGTCGTGACGAGAGCCATCCCGCCGCCTTCTACCTGGCGCAGCTCGGCGATCCCGCCAACTGGCCGCGCGTGGTTCGCGAGGCCGCCCGCCGGCCGGGCCGCCTGCTCGACGTTCCCGTGGCGCTGCTGCGCCGCGTCCTGCGCCGCTTCAGCGGATCGGCGCCGCAGGCGGCGTTCCGCCGGCTGGGCGCGCGCGGCGTGCGGACGCTGCTGGTCTACAGCGCCCACGACGTTTCGCTGGGCGAGTTGGAGGCGCATTTCGGGCCCGGTGGCGCATGGTTCGCCGACCAGCCCGGCGTGTGGCTGGAGACGCTGCCCGACGCCGATCACAACCTGACCGGACGCGCGGCACGCGACGCCTTCCACAGCCTGCTTGATGCCTATCTGGCCGGCGATCCGGACGGTGACGCCGTGGGAGCGATCGACGGCGCGCCCTGCGCCGAGCGGGCGTGAGGAGGAACCTCGCGCGCCGGGGGGCGTTGGGGGCGCCATGAAGATCTTCATCTGCCAGCGGTGCGGCCAGCGCGTCTATTTCGAGAACGTTCGTTGCGAGCGTTGCGGCGCCGATCTCGCCTATCTGCCAGACCGGATGATGGTCGCCGCGGTGACCATCGCGGCCGACGGCACCGTCACGCCCATGGATTCGAAGCGGGACGGCTACCGGCTGTGCGGCAACGCGCAGTACGGCGCCTGCAACTGGCTGCTGGAGCCGGGCGACGACCAGCCGCTGTGCCGCGCCTGCCGGCTGAACCGCATCATCCCCGACCTGTCGGTGCCGGAGAACCTGCGGCGCTGGCAGAGGATCGAGCTGGCCAAGCACCGCGCCGTGCACAACCTGCTGCGCTTCGGCCTGCCGGTGGTGCCCAAGGCCGGCACCGCGCCCGAGGGCATCGCCTTCGAGTTCCTCGCGCCCGAGGCCGCGCCCGCGCCGGTGATGACCGGGCACGCGGGCGGTGTCATCACCCTCAACATCGCGGAGGCCGACGACGCCGAGCGCGAGGCCCGGCGGGTGGCGATGGGCGAGCCGTACCGCACGCTGCTCGGCCATTTCCGGCACGAGCTGGGCCATTACTACTGGGAACGGCTGGTCGAGGGCACGCCGCTGATCGACGAGTTCCGGGCGCTGTTCGGCGACGAACGGCAGGACTACGCCCAGGCGCTGCGGCGCCACTACGACCAGGGGCCGCCGGCGGACTGGAACGAGCGCTTCATCAGCGCCTACGCCTCGTCCCACCCCTGGGAGGACTGGGCGGAGTGCTGGGCGCACACCATGCACATGGTCGGCACGCTGGACACCGCGGCCAACCTGAAGCTGGTGGTGATCGGCGTCGATGCCAAGCGCGAGGTCGGTTCGGACGCCTACCGCTGCACCGACTTCGAGGCGCTGCTCGACACCTGGTACCCGCTGACCGAGGCGCTGAACGCGCTGAACCGCAGCATGGGCGTGAACGACCCGTACCCGTTCGTGGTGAACGCGCCGACCACGGGCAAGCTGGCCTTCATCCACCGGGTGATCCACGGCGCGGGGAGGGCGTGACGGCGGGCGGGGCCCCGCCTTGAACCGTCAGCGCGGGGCCTGCCAGCGGCGCCATGCCGCGAACAGCGCCAGCCCGCCCGACGCGGCGCCGACATAGACGAACAGCGCGCGGCTGCCGAAGCATTCCATCGCCAGCGTCGCCAGCATCGGCCCGAGCGCGGCGCCGAGCGCCCACGAGAGCAGCAGCGCGCTGGACAGCGCGACCGCCTCGCCGGGCGGCGCGTGATCGTTGGCGTGGGCGACGCAGATGGCGTAGAGCGACAGGGCGGCGCTTCCCCACAGCGTGAACAGGACGAACAGCACGGTGTCCGACGCCGCGCCGGCCGTGGCGATCAGCAGCGCCGCGGCCGCGGAGGTGCCGGCGAGGGCGAGGATGACCAGACGCCGGTCCCGACGGTCGGAGAGACGGCCGATCGGCCATTGCACGACGGTGCTGCCGACCTGCACGCCGGACATGATCACCGCGATCACGGTGGCCGAATGCCCCATGCCGGCGAGATAGGCGGGGCCGATCCCGGTGACCGCCGTGTTGCACAGACCGATCACGAGGCAACCGACAAAGGCGACCGGCGACACCCGAACGTACCGCCAGGGCATGCGGGCCTGCGCCGCCGTCATCGACGGCGGCTCCTCCCGGACGGCCGCCACCGGCAGCAGCGACAGCGCATAGCAGGCGGCGGCCGCCCCGACGAGCCAGACGCCCGGGAGGCCGGGGCTGGCCAGCAGCATCTGCCCGCCGACCACCGCGACCTTGCACGCGACCATGTACAGCGAGAAGACGCTGCCCCGGGCCCCGGGGCCCGCCCGGGCGGCCAGCCAGCTTTCGGCCACCGTCAGCATGCCGACATAGGACATGCCCATCAGCACCCGCATCCCGGTCCACGCCCACGGGTTCGGCAGCACTTCCAGGAACACCGTCACGGCCCCGGCCAGCAGGGCGAAGGCGCCGAACGCCCGCACCATGCCGATCCGGCCGATCAGCCAGGGTGCGGCCCAGCAGCCGGCGATGAAGCCGATCGAGTAGCCCGAGGCCACGGCGCCGACCGCAAGCGGCGGCGCCATGGCCTCGGCGAGACGGATCGGCAGCAGGACTTGCAGGATGCCGTTGCCGACCTGGACGAGGCACACGCCCAGGATCAACGCGATCAGCACCGGGGTGCGCGAGGCCAGCGTCAGGGAATGCAACACGGGTGTGGGTGCCGCGCCGGGAGGAGAGGGGAGGGAAACGCCGGTCAGTGATCGTCGGGCAGCGCCGCCAGCACGTCCGGCGGCGTGGGAAGGGGGCGTGCCCCGGCAAGGTGCCCATCGACCAGCGCGCGCAGGAAGGCGCGCGTGCGCTCCTGGGCCGGGGCGGAGAAGACGCGCTCCGGCGGTCCGGATTCGACCAGGCGGCCCTCGGCCATGACGACCACCGTGTCCGCGACCTCGCGGGCGAAGCCCATCTCGTGCGTCACCACCATCATGGTCATGCCCTCGTCGGCCAGCGCCTTCATGACCAGCAGCACCTCGCCGACCAGCTCGGGGTCGAGCGCCGAGGTCGGCTCGTCGAACAGCATCACCTTGGGGCGCATGGCCAGCGCCCGGGCGATGGCGGCGCGCTGCTTCTGCCCGCCCGACAGGGTCGACGGGTAGACGTCGGCCTTCTCCTCCAGCCCGACCTTGCGCAGCAGGTCGAGGGCGAGGTCGTGCGCCTCCGCCTTCGACGTCCCGCGCACGACCATCGGCGCCCGCATGACGTTCTCGGCGGTGGTCATGTGCGGGAACAGGTTGAAGGACTGGAACACCATGCCGGTCTCGGCCCGCACGGCGTTCAGCTCGCGGTCCGGCAGCGGCTGGCCATCCCTGATGATGCTGCGGCCGCCGATCAGGATCTCGCCTTGGTCGGCGATCTCCAGGCAATTGCAGCAGCGCAGCAGCGTGCTCTTGCCCGACCCCGACGGCCCGATGACGACGGTCGTGCTCGACGCCGCCACCGTCAGGCTGACGTCCTTCAGCACCTCGATGCCGCCGAAGCTCTTGTGGAGATTGCGGATCTCGATCACCGGTTCAGCCCCTTTCCACGCTCAGGCGCCGCTCGGCGATCCGAAGCAGGTGCGACGCCGCGTTGGTCAGCACGAAGTAGATGAGCGCCACCACGAGATAGACCTCCAGCGCGCGGAAGCTGGTGGAGATGATGCGCTGCCCCTCCCGCATCACGTCGTCGATGGTCAGCAGCGACACCAGCGCCGAGTTCTTGATGAGCGCGATGGTCTCGTTGCCGAGCGGCGGCAGCATGCGCCGGAACGCCTGCGGCAGGATCACCTCGCGCATCGCCTGCCGGTACGACATGCCCAGCGAGCGCGCCGCCTCCATCTGCCCGGCCTCGATCGACTGGATGGCGCCGCGCACCACCTCCGACACGTAGGAG
Source organism: Azospirillum sp. (assembly GCF_050789165.1). Classification (NCBI taxonomy): domain Bacteria; kingdom Pseudomonadati; phylum Pseudomonadota; class Alphaproteobacteria; order Rhodospirillales; family Azospirillaceae; genus Azospirillum; species Azospirillum sp. The sequence goes on along the minus strand of NZ_JBOZRT010000093.1, from coordinate 66,092 downwards.
CCGCTGTAGATGCCGAGGCCGAGCACGCCGCACAGCAGCGCCGGGAGCAGGATGCCGAACTGCGGCAGGCCGAAGAACAGCAGGAACAGCTGGACCAGGAGCGGCGTGCCGCGGATGAAGGCCACGTAGCCGGACGCCAGTCCGTAGACCACGCGCCGCCGCGGGTTCAGGCGGGCGATGCCGACCGCGAGGCCGAGCACCGCGCTGAGCAGCAGCGCGGCGGCGGTCACCTCGACGGTGACCGCCGCCCCCTTGAGCAGTTCCGGCAGCCCCGCCCAGACCGGGTCGAAGTTCAGGGTCACGGACAGGGTCCTCCGTTCACTTCTTGGCTTCGAACCACTTGTCGATCAGCTTCTGGTAGGTGCCGTCGGCCTTCAGCTTGGTGATGGCGGCGTTCACCTTGGCGACCAGCTCCGGGTTGTCCTTGCGCATGGCGAAGCCGTAGTCCTCGGTCGTCAGCTGCTTGTCCAGCACCTTAACGGTCGGGTGGGTCTGGGCGTACAGCTTGGCGGCGGGCTTGCCCGTCACCACGAAGTCGGTGCGGCCGGTTTCAACCTGGCCGAACATTTCGGCGTTGGTCTCGACCTCCACCACCTTCACGGTCGGGTAGTTGTCCTTGAGGAACTTGACCGACTTGGTGCCGATCTGCACCGCGGCGGTCTTGCCGGCGATGCTCTCCGGCCCGGTGATCGCGGTGTTGCCGGCCTTGACCATGATGACGAGGCCGCCCGGGTAGTAGGTGTCGGAGAAGGCGACCACCTGCCGACGCTCGTCGGTGATGTACATCGCCGAGGCGATCATGTCGAAGCGGTTGGCCAGCAGGCCGGGGATCAGGCCCTTGAAGTCGATGTCCACCCACTCGACGCCCTTGGTGGCGCCCAGTTCCTTGGCGATGGCCTCGACCAGCTCGATGTCGAAGCCGGTCTTCTTGCCGTCCTGGCTGAACTCGAAGGGCGCGAAGGTCGCGTCGACACCGACGCGGTAGGTGCCGGTCTTGGCGATGGACGCCAGCACCGCGTCCTCGGCCCGCGCCGGCGTGGCCGTGGCGGCCGTGAAGAGCGTCGTGGCGGCCACGGCGGCGGCGGCCAGAAGCGTTTCGAAAGACCTCATCACAATCATCTCCCTGATCGTTGCACCCGCCCGATGGAGGGCCGGCTGGTCGTGGGTCGGCGGTGGCGACGCCCGTCCTCGTGTGCAGCTGTCTTGGCAGCTTTGCGTTTAGCCTATAAAACACATGTTGTGTGGACGCAACTGCATATCGGTGTACATCAGTATGTGAGCATGAGACCGGAGGCTTGGCAACGATTCTTGCTGTCCCGGGCGCGGCTCCGTCCACCATCGTTTTGCCAACAAAACAACAATGCACCAGGATGAACCCATGAGCGTCTTCGACTTCCGCCCGGCCCGGCGCCCGCTTCTGGTCAGCCTGCCGCACGTCGGCACCGGGCTGCCGCCTGGGCTCGCCGACCGGCTGTCCGCCCCGGCACAGGCGTTGCCGGACACCGACTGGCATCTGCCCCGGCTGTACGATTTCCTGGAGGAGCTGGGCGTCGGCGTGATCCAGGCGCGGTTCTCCCGATTCGTCGTCGACCTCAACCGCGCGAGCGACGACGCTCCGCTCTACGCCGGTCCGACGACCGGCCTGTGTCCGTCCACGCTGTTCGACGGCACGCCGGCCTACCGCCCCGGCGCCGAGCCCGACGCCGCCGAGGTGGCGGAGCGGGTGGCGCGCTGGTGGGCCCCGTACCATGAGGCCATCGCGGCGGAGATGGCGCGCCTGCACGCCACGTTCGGACGGGCGGTGCTGTTCGACGCGCACTCGATCCGGTCGGTGGTGCCGCGGCTGTTCGACGGCCGGCTCCCGGACCTCAACCTCGGCACCAACCAGGGCCGCAGCCTGGACGCCGACCTCGGCGCCCGGCTGGCCGAGGTGTGCGCCGATGCGGGCGCGGACGGCTTCACCCACGTGCGCGACGGCCGCTTCAAGGGCGGCCACATCACCCGCCACTTCGGCCGTCCGGCGGAGGGCTGGCACGCCGTCCAGCTGGAACTGGTGCAGGCGACCTACATGGTGGAGGATCCCCCCCACGCCTTCGACGAGGCGCGGGCCGCGCGCATCCGGCCGCACCTGCGCCGCTTCGTCGAGACCCTGCTGGCGTGGGCGGAGGACCGGGCATGACGGAGGGGACGATGGACGGGCTGTTCTGCCGGCGGGCGCTGCTGCCGGACGGTTGGGCGTCGGACGTGGCACTGCGCTTCGACGATCAGGGCCGCATCGCCACCGTCGAGCCCGGCAGCGACGGCGCCGGCCTGCCGCACGCCGCCGGGCCGGTCGTCCCGGGCATGGCGAATCTGCACAGCCACGCCTTCCAGCGCGCCATGGCCGGCCTCGCCGAGCGGTCGGGCGCCTCGGACGACAGCTTCTGGACGTGGCGGGAGACGATGTACGGCTTCGTCCGGCGGATGACGCCGGAGGCGGTCGAGGCGGTGGCGGCGCTGCTCTACATGGAGATGCTGGAGCAGGGCTATACCGCGGTGGCGGAGTTCCACTACCTGCACCACGACGCCGACGGCCGGCCCTTCGCCGACCGGGCGGAAATGTCGCGCCGCATCCTCGCGGCAGCCGACAGCGCGGGCATCGGCCTGACCCACCTGCCGGTGCTCTACGCGCACGGCGGCTTCGGCGGGCAGCCGCCGAAGGACGGGCAGAAGCGCTTCGTCAACGACGTCGATGGGCTGCTGTCCATCGTCGCGGCGACGCGCGCGGCGTGCGGCGATTCCCCGAACCGCCGCGTCGGCCTTGCGCTCCACTCGCTGCGCGCCGTGACGCCGGACGAGATGCGCGACGCGCTGGACGGTCTCGACGGGCTGGACCCGACGGCGCCCGTGCACATCCACATCGCCGAGCAGACCGCCGAGGTCGATGACGGGATTGCGTGGAGCGGGCGGCGGCCGGTGGACTGGCTGCTGGACAATGCTCCGGTCGGGCCGCGCTGGTGCCTCGTGCACGCCACCCACGTGACGCCCGCCGAGGTCGCGGCGCTGGCCGCCAGCGGCGCGGTCGCCGGCCTGTGCCTGACGACGGAGGCCAACCTCGGCGACGGGGTGTTTCCCGCCGCGGACTTCCTGGCGCAGGGCGGCCGGTTCGGCATCGGCTCCGACAGCCACATCAGCGTGTCGGCGGCCGAGGAACTGCGTCTGCTGGAATACGGACAGCGCCTCGTGCACCGGCGCCGCAATGTCCTGTCCGGCGGTCCCGGGCGGTCGATCGGCGCGGACCTCTACCGTGCGGCGCTGGCCGGCGGCGCACAGGCGTTGGGGCAGGCGGACGCCCAGGGCGCGCTGGCGCCAGGATGCCTCGCCGATCTGGTCGTCCTTGACGCCAACGACCCGAAACTGTTTTCTCGCGCCGACGACGTCCTGCTGGACGCCTACGTCTTCGCCGGCAGCGGGCGCGTGGTGCGCGACGTCGTCGCTGCGGGACGCCTGGTCGTTCGCGACGGACGCCACGTGCGGCAGGACGGCATCACGGCCGCCTATCGTCGGGCGGTTCAGAGGCTGCTGCAGGATTCATGAGCGACACCGAGCCCAACTACATCGCCCCGGCGCTCCAGCGCGGTCTCGCCATCCTCGAGCTGTTCACGCCCCAGCGCCGGGTGCTGACGCTGAGCGACATGGCGAAGGCGCTGGGGATCGGCCGCGCCTCGGCCTTCCGGCTGGCGTTCACGCTGGAGCACCTCGGCTATCTCGACCGAACCGGCAGCGACGGCAAGGCCTACCGCCTCGCCCCGCGGGCGATGCAGATCGGCTACCATTACCTGTCGGGCCTCGACTGCGCCGAGGTCGCCATCCCGTTCATCGACGCGCTGAGGGACGCCACGCAGATCTCCGCCCACATGGGCGTGCGCGACGGAACGGAGGTCGTCTACGTCTACCGCGCCCACTCGCACATGACGCTGTCGAGCAACATCGCGGTCGGCTACCGGCTGCCGGCGCACGCCACGGCGATGGGGCGGATCCTGCTGAGCGGCCTGTCCGACGAGGCCATCGCCCAGCTCTACACCGGCGTGCGGCTCGACCGCTTCAGCGAGGCGACGGCGGTCACGCTCACCTCGCTGATCCAGCAGGTGGCGACGGACCGGGCGCGCGGCTGGACGCTGAACCGCTCGTCCTTCGTGTCGGGCATCGTCGCCATCGCCGCGCCGGTCCGCGACCACCGCGGCGCCGTCGTCGCCGCCATCAACCTGTCGGGGCCGAGCGCGGTGATGGACACGCCGTCGATGCTCGACCACCTGACCGCCAAGGTGGTGGACACCGCGGCCGGCATCTCCCGCCAGCTCGGCTGGACGGTGCGGGTCTAGCGGTCGTCCACCCGGGCGACGAAGGCCCAGGCGCCCTCGTCCGCGTCGACGGTGCCGCCCTCGCCGTCCAGGCGCAGGGTCCAGCCCGCCGGCACGCGCACGCCGCCTCCGTCCCGGCACACGGTGACCGCGCCGTCCACGGCGTGGATCAGCACGACGCGCGCGGCGGGCACCGACACGGCATGCTCCGCCGTGACGATGTCGAGCGATCCCCGCGCCCGCTCACGGTCGACCATGAGATTGAAATCGCGGATCGGCCCGTCGAGTAGGTCGCACTGCACCTTGGCGTCGCCGGAGAAGCGCACCGCCGGGTCGCCCCGGCGCGCCTCGGTCGCGACACCGTCGATGGTGAGCCGCATGCCGGTCCCTTCGACGACGGCGATCAGGCGCTCGTAACTGTCGAACGCGGAGAACGGCCCGGACTGCCCGACATCGGCGACGCTGACGCGCCAGAGGAACCGGCCGGACGCGTCGGCGGACGGAGCCACCGCGATTTCGGTCGTGGTCCCTCCGCCGTTCTTCCAGGGCATGCGACGGTAGCCGGCGGGATCGAGGAGCGTCTGGGTCATCGGCGCGTGCTTCGTTTGCAGGGAACTCGGACGCTCTCCTTACCCCATGACGGAGCCGGCACCAACCGTCCGCTGCATGGATCATTCCTGCAATCATTCCATAGGGTTGGCGCATTCATGCGTGTGCAGTGGGACGATGTACGTCTAATCACGCGAAATTCATGTTGAAAAATGATCGTTGCGCAAGCCATCATTTCCGTGGGGCGTCGGTGCGTGGGGGGACGGATGACGGGCACACGATTGCTGGTGAAGGTCCGCGGCGACGGCACCGTCTTCGCCAATGGCGGCAAGAAGAGCTTCGGCGGGAAAGGCGCCGCCCCCCGTGTGGTCCTCAGGCTGCCGCCGGGACAAGGCGGCGGAGCGATGGGGATGGCGGGCGCCGGCGGCGCGGCGTGGCTGAGCGTCGACGTCGGCGCCGACGCCACTCCGTGGGACGCCGCCCATGCGCTGGTCGCTCCCGGCGCGCGGTTCGCGGCGGGAGCGGCCGGCGTCGAGTTCGTCGAGCCGGACGTCGAGCAGCAATGGCTGCCGGACGAGCCAACCCCCGGGATGCCACGCTTCGCGGCGTCGAGCCCCTGCGGCTTCACCGATCAGGACCACGGAGGCGGCAAGGCGGTCGGCCCCGGGCCGGGGTGGAACCACGCCGCCGCATACTCCGCGTTCGGCGCGGCGCAGGAGCACTTTGGTGCGGCGCTGGCGGAGAAGCTCCGCCGGGTGACGATCGCCCACCTCGACACCGGCTACGACCCCGGCCACATCACCAGGCCGGTTGGGCTCGACACCGAGCGGCAGCGGAACTTCGTGGACGGAGGCCCGCCCGACAGTGCGGTGGACACCATCCCGGCCGGGGCGTCGCTGAGCAACCGCGGCCACGGAACGGCGACGCTGGCGCTGCTGGCCGGCGGGCGGCCGGATCCGGCCGCTCCGCAATGGCAGGGCTACGAGGGGCCGGTCGGCGGCGCGCCGTTCGCCACGGTCATCCCGATCCGCATCGCCGACTGGGTGGTGCGCTTCACCACCGGCACGATGGTGCAGGGCTTCAACCACGCCATCGACAGCGGGGCCCATGTGCTCTCCATGAGCATGGGCGGCCTCAGCTCGGTCGCGCTGACCGACGCGGTCAACCTTGCCTACGACCGGGGTATCGTGCTGGTCACCGCGGCCGGCAACAACTTCGCCGGGCGGCCGTCGCCGAAGTCGATCGTGTTTCCGGCACGCTACCGCCGCGTGCTGGCCGCCTGCGGCGTGATGGCCGACGGGCGGGCCTACGCCGGGCTGCACGGCGGGACGATGCAGGGCAACTACGGCCCGGACAGCAAGATGGCGACGGCGCTCGGCGCCTTCACGCCCAACGTGCCCTGGGCGGTCATCGGCTGTTCCGGTCTGGTCGCGATGGACGGCGCCGGCACCTCCGCGGCCACGCCGCAGGTCGCCGCCGCCGCGGCGCTCTGGCTGGCCGAGAACTTCGAGGAGGTCATGGCCCTCCCGGAGCCGTGGATGCGGGTGGAGGCCGTGCGCAACGCGCTGTTCGCCTCCGCGGCCAAGTCGACCACCGCCATGGACGCGGCGGAAACCCTGGAGAAGATCGGCCAGGGCGTCCTGAAGGCGGACGCCGCGCTGGCGGTGCCGTTCGCGAAGGCGGCGGCCAAGCTGACCCGGCTGCCCCCGGCGGAGGCGAGCTGGAGCTGGATCAACCTGATCCTCGGCGGCGGCGTCAGCGTCGCGCCGGGCGCCCCCGCCGGGCGCGAGGCGATGTTCGCGCTCGAGCTGACGCAGATGGCGCAGCGGGTCGCCTCGGTCGACGCGGCCATCGCCGACTGCGACCTTCCCGGAAGCCGGATCTCCCCGGCGGCCTGCCGCCGCTACCTCGAAGCGGCGCTCGACGACGGCAAGCCGTCGCAGGCGCTGAAGGCGAGGCTGGAACAGCTGCTGGGGCGGCCCCAGGCGGCGCGGGTGCGGGCGCCGCTGGCGGCGACGCCCGCGGTCAGGCGCAAGCCGAAGGAGCCGCCGCCGCCCCGCCGCCGCCTGCGGGCCTACGCGCTCGACCCCTCCGTCGCCAAGTCGCTGTCCTCCGTCGCGGTCAACGAGGCGGTGCTCAGCCTCCCCTGGGAGGAGCCGCTGCTTCCCGGCCCGGTCGGCGAGTACCTGGAGGTGGTCGACATCGACCCGGCGTCGAACCGGCTCTACGACCCTGTCGACCTCAATGAGCCGAAACTGCTGGCGCAGGACGGATGGCCGCCGTCGGAAGGCAACCCGCAGTTCCATCAGCAGATGGTCTACGCCGTGGCGATGACCACCATCGGCCATTTCGAGGAGGCGCTGGGACGCAAGGCGCTGTGGGCGCCGCGCCGCACGACGTCCCCCGACGGCGGCCCCGGCGAGTCCTACGCGGTGCCGCGCCTGCGCATCTACCCGCACGCGCTGCGCACCGACAACGCCTACTACAGCCCGGAGAAGGTGGCGCTGCTGTTCGGCTACTTCCCGGCGGCGTCGCGCCCCGGCGACGTCACGGCGCCCGGGTCGATGGTGTTCTCCTGCCTGTCGAGCGACATCATCGCCCATGAGATGTCGCATGCCCTGCTCGACGGCCTGCACCGCCGCTTCCAGGAGGCGTCGAACCCGGACGTGCCGGCGTTCCACGAGGCGTTCGCCGACATCGTCGCGCTGTTCCAGCACTTCACCATCCCCGAGCTGGTGCGCTTCCAGGTGGCGCAGGCGCGCGGCCGGCTGGACGCCGCGCACCTGCTGGGCGGCTTGGCGAAGCAGTTCGGCGAGGGCACGCGGCGCGGCGGGCCGTTGCGCGACTACCTGGGCGGGGAGGTGCCCGCCCTGTCCTACGCCACGACCACCGAGGTGCACGCCCGCGGCTCCATCCTCGTGTACGCCGTGTACCAGGCGTTCCTCAAGATCGTCGACCACCGCACAGCCGATCTCATCCGCATCGCGACCGGCGGCACGGGCGTGCTGCCGGAGGGGGCGCTGCACCCCGACCTCGTCGGCCGCCTCACCGACGAGGCGTGCAAGACGGCGCGGCACGTGCTGCGCATGTGCATCCGCGCGCTGGATTATTGCCCGGCGGTGGACATCACCTTCGGCGAGTACCTGCGCGCCCTGATCACCGCCGACCGCGACCTGGTGCCGGAGGACCGCTTCCACTACCGCGTCGCCTTCATGGAGGCGTTCCGCGCCAGCGACATCCTGCCCCGCGACGTGCGCACCGTGTCGGAGGAGACGCTGGCCTGGAGCACCATGGCGGAGCCGAGCCCGCCGTGGCTCAAGACCGTCTTCGCCGACCTCGAACTCGGCTGGGACCGCGTGCACGACCGGTCGACGCTGTACGCCTCCATCGAATCCAACCGCTGGGCGGTGTGGAGCCGGCTGAAGAAGGTGCTCGCCGAGGATCCCTCGCTGTGCGCGGCGTTCGGGCTGAAGCCGGACGTGCCGCGCTACGGTGAGGACGGGAAGCCTCGCACGGCCGCCGACGGGGCCACGACCTTCGAGGTGTTCGGCGTCCGGCCGGCGCGGCGCGTGGCGCCGGACGGAACGTTCCGGACCGAGGTCATCGCCACGATCCAGCAGCGCCAGGCCCTCCCGGTGGACCCCGCGAAGCCGGACGGCGCGTGGTTCTGGTTCCGCGGCGGCGCCACGCTGATCATCGATCCGCGCGAGGGCCACCGCGAGGTGCGCTACTGCATCGTCAAGAACAGCGACAGCAGCAGCCGCCAGGACCGCCAGCGCCGCACGGCGGCGGGCGGCTTCCTCTCCCCGCTCCGCGCGCTCTATTTCGGGAACGCGCCGGGCGAGCCCTTCGCCATGCTGCACGCCGACAAGGGGGCCTTCTGAGATGGCGGGAACGCGCAGGACCAGGACCGGCGGCCGGGGAGCCGCCGGGGCGGGCGACACCACCGCGGGCGCCGGCAACGCGCCGCCCGGCGGGGTGACCGTCCGGCACTATTGCCAGGGCATCGGCGACTGCCACCTCCTCGGCTTTCCGAAGGCGGACGGCGGCACCTTCTGGATGTTGATCGACTGCGGCGTCCACACCTCGGTCAAGGGCGGCGCGGCCAGGATCGACGCGGTCGTGGCGGACATCGCCGAGCGCACCGGCAAACACATCGACGTGGTGGTGGTGACGCACGAGCACACCGACCACACCTCGGGCTTCCTTTCGGCGCGGGAGCGCTTCGCCGAGTTCACCGTCGGCGAGGTGTGGCTGGCCTGGACGGAGAACGGCCACGACCCGCAGGCGCGGGAACTGGACCGCTACAAGGAGCAGGCGCTGGCCGCGCTGCAGCTGACCAGCCAGCGCCTCGACCACGCCAAGGGACTCGGCGAACCGCTGAGCGCGCTGCGTGGCGGCCTGGACGCGCTGATGGGGTTCAGCTTTGGCGCCAAGGGCGACCGGGTGCGCGCCACCCGCGACGCCGCCGTGGACATCGCCGAGGGGCGGGTGCGCTATTGCGAGCCGACCGACCCTCCCGTCGAGCTGCCGGCGGTGCCGAACCTGCGGATCTACGTCCTGGGGCCGCCCCGCGACGCCGCGCTGCTCGGCATCACCGCGCGGTCGAGCGAGATGTACCACGCGTCGGCCAGCAGCGGCTGGCCGATTGCCAACGCGCTGGCCGGGGCCTTCGCGGCCGGCGGCGCATCGATCGCCGAGGGCGAGGACATCGCCTCGCCCTTCGACCCGAACGTCGGCACCGAACTGGAGCGGATCGCCGCCTCGGCGGCCACCGCGGTCCCGCCCGACGTCCCGGAGGCGATCGCCGGGTTCGCCCGCGCCCATTACTTCGGGCCGACGATGACGCCGGCTCCGGCGATGCGGTCCCGGCAGCCCAGGACGCCGGACGCCGCAGCCTTCGACCAGTCCTGGCGAAGGATCGATCTGGACTGGCTGGGCGTCGGCGCCGATCTGGCCATGCAGCTCGACAGCCGAACGAACAACACGAGCCTGGTGCTCGCGTTCGAGTTCAAGGACAGCGGGCGCGTGCTCCTGTTCGCCGCCGACGCCCAGGTCGGCAACTGGCTGAGCTGGCAGAACACCCGCTGGACCGTGGACGCGAAGACGGTGACCGGGCCGGATCTGTTGGCCCGCACCGTCTACTACAAGGTCGGGCACCACGGCAGCCACAACGCCACGCTTAAGGAAAAGGGGTTGGAACTGATGGCGAGCAGGGATCTCGCCGCCTTCATCCCAACCAACGAAGAGGACGCGCGGAAGGTGGGCTGGGGGCAGATGCCGTTCGGTACGCTCCTCGACGCGCTGGAAGACCGGTGCGACGGCCGGGTGATCCGCGCCGACGACCCCTGGCTCGGCACCGACCAGGGCGCGCCGTCGTTCCGGACGCCCGGCGGGGCAATCCGGTCGGTGCGCCACAAGCCGGGCCTGTGGGTCGAACTCGACCTGGCCTGAACGGCGAACGTCTACGCGTCGTCAACCGCGCCCCTGCTCAAGCCTCGTCAACGTGCGGGCGAGCTCGGAGGCGTTGCGCGCGCCCATCTTCTCCAGGACGCGGGCACGGTGGGTCTCCACCGTGCGGATCCCGATGTCCAGCCGGCGGGCGATGGTCTTGTTGGGGAGGCCTTGGGCCACCAGTTCCATCACCTCGTGTTCGCGCGGGGTGAGCAGGGTCATCCGGTGGCGGATGTCCGCCGCCTCGACGCCGGCCTGTCGCTCGCTCCGGTCGCGTTCGCAGGCCTCGTGGATCCGCTCGATGAGCAGGTCCTCGTCGAACGGCTTCTGCAGGAAGTCCACCGCGCCGGCCCGGAAGGCACGGACGGCGGCGGGAACGTCGCCATGCCCGGTGATCACGATCACCGGCAGGGTCAGGCCCCGCCGGATCATCTCCTGCTGCAGCGTCAGCCCGTCCATGCCGGGCATGCGGATGTCGATCACGGCGCAGCCCGGCTGGCCGGGATCGGCGGCGGCCAGGAACTCCGCGGCGGAGGCGCACGGGCGGACGGTCAGCCCGGCCAGTTCCAGGTGCAGCCTCAGCGCGTCGCGGACCGCCTCGTCGTCATCGACGATGAAGATGACGGGAACGTCAGGCGTCATCGGAATCGGTCCCGGCTCCGTGGATGGGAATGGTGAAGCGGAACACCGTCTCCCCGTGGGAAAGACGTTCGCTGGTCAGGGTGCCGCCGTGGCCCTCGACGATGCTGCGGGCGATGGACAGGCCCAGCCCCATGCCCGTGGCTTTGGTGGTGACGAACGGAGCGAACAGGTTGCGCTCGACGACGCCGGCCAGCCCAGGTCCGCTGTCGCGCACGCCGACCGTGACGAACCCCGCCTCGGCCGCGGGATGGGCGAAGACCACGATGCGGCGCCGGCGGGGATCGGGCGCGTCCATCGCCTCGGCGGCGTTGCGCACGAGGTTGAGGATCACCTGCTGCAGTTGCACCGCGTCGCCGCTGACGGCGGGCAGGCCGGGCGCCACCTCGGCCTGGATGGACACCGAATGCTGCCCGGCGAGGGGGGCGGCCAGCGCCAGGCAATCGGTGACCAGCGCGCCGACCGACAGCGGCGCGCGGTCGCTGCGCCCCTTGCGCACGAAGTCGCGCAGGCTGCGGATCACCCGGTCGGCGCGCTCGGCCTGGGCCACGGTCTTGTCGAGGATCTCGCTCAGGCGGGGCGAGGCCTGCTCGAGCTTGGCGATCTTGCGGGCGGCGCGAGCGTAGCTCATGGTGGCCGCCAGCGGCTGGTTCAGCTCGTGCGCCAGGGCCGCCGCCATCTCGCCGGCCTCGGTCAGGCGCGACGCGCGGGCGAGGTCCGACTGGCGCTCGCGGAACGCCGCCTCGACCCGACGGCGCTCGCTGACCACGGCGCCCAGCAGCAGCGCGGTGACCGCCAGGGTCAGCATGAGCAGCTGGAAATGGGTGGTCCTGGCGGTCTCCGCCCCGGTCGCCTGGATGGCGACGATCAGCCCGGCCTGGGTGGCCGCCGAGGCGAGTGCCGCCCCCGCCAAGCCGTGCCTCACCGCCACCGCCACCGCCGGCAGGAACAGCAGGTAGAAGTGCTCGTACTGGGCCGAGGCGAGCGGTCCGAAATCCAGCCACAGCGTAACGCCGATGAGCAGGCCGTACGCCGCCAGCTCGGCCGCCCCCCTCCAGGACGCATGGGGCACCGTGCCGCGCAGGGCGACCAGCACGACGGGCGTCAGCACCGTGATGCCGATGACCTCTCCGACCCAGTACCGCAGCAGGGCCCCGGCGAAATCCGACCAGGGGAACAGGCCGACCAGCGTGTGGAGGGCGATGTAGCCCGTCCCCACCGCCAGCGGCGTCAGCGCCGCGCCGGCGAGCAGCAGCACGATGTCGCGCAATCGGGACAGGTGGGGATCGAGGCCGAGCCGCCGGCACAGCACCCAGGCCGCCCCGCCGTAGCCGGCGGCGAGGATGCCGTTCGCCACCACCGTCGTCCACAGGGCGACGGGCAGGTCGCGCACCATCAGGTCGCCCGCCATCAATCCCAGCCAAGCCAGGGGCACGGCGCGGACGCCGACGACGATCAGCATCCCCATCATCAGCCCGGCGGGGGGATTCCACGGGGTGATGTTGAGCGGCGCGACCTCGTGGATGAAGCTGATCCAGTCCAGGGCCAGGTGGGCGGCCAGATAGGCCGGCACGATGGCCCAGCGGCCGCGGAGATCCTTCGGCATGTCCTCCCGTCCGATCGATGTCGTGCGCCGTCCGGCACGCCTGCCCGTAACGATAGGGGCGGCCGGCCGCAATGCAATCCGTATTAGCCGGCATAGACAGGGCCGGCGGCCTCTTCCGATCATGCCCCGGAGATGAAAGCACGAATCCGGCACGCCCGATGGGGGCGGGGAGCACCGCCATGACGAACCTGCGACGAATCCTGCTGGCCACCGACCTCGAACCGAAATCGGATCGGGCGATGGAGCGCGCGGTGCAGCTCGCCCGCCAGTTCGGCGCCGAATTGACCGCCCTGCACGTCGTCCATGACGGGGAGGGTCCGTACGCCCATCTGCCGCTCCACCACATCGAGGCGGAACTGCAGCGCCACCTGCTCGCGGTTCCCGGCGCCGCCGACGTCGCGATGCGGGCGGTCGCCGTGCAGGGCGGGGCGGTGGGGCCGCAGGTCGCCGGCTATGCCGGGCTGTGGCGGCCCGACTTGGTCGTGACGGGCGTCCACGCGCGCGACCGCTTGGCGGACCTGTTCCTGCCACCCACCATCGAACGGATCGCCATCGCCGACGAGACGCCCGTGTTGATCGTGCGCGACAAGCCGCGCGGTCCCTATGCCCGCGCCCTGGTTCCCGTCGATTTTTCCGAACGCTCGCGCGCCTCGGTGGAGGCCGCGCGCCGGCTGGTGAGCGACGGCAGCCTCCACGCGCTGCATGTCGCGGACCTTCCGCTTTCCCCCCGCTCCCCGATGGGGCTGCCCGCGGCCAAGGACCTTACCCACGAGTTCGCCGACGAGTTCGGCGGAATGCTGGGGGGAATGGCTCCCGGCGGTCCCGCAGTCACCCGCGAGGTGCGGATCGGCCACCCCGTCGCGGAGATCGTCCGGACGGCGCGGCACGGGCGCTACGATCTGGTGGTGATGGGATCGGCGCGGCGCGACGGCCTGATGCGCACCCTGCTGGGCAGCGTCACCCAGGACGTGCTCGCGGACGTTCCCTGCGATGTCCTGATGGCGGGCGGTCCGGTCGAGGACGATGCGCGTTGAGGGGCGTGCCCCTATCCCCTTGGACGTCCCGTCTTGCACCCCAGTTTGCTTCCGTCACGGCCGGTCGCGTCGGCCATGGGCATGAACACCGGAGATGAAGCGATGGACATGGATTGTGAACGCTTGCCGGAGCGGGCGGCTGCGCCGTGCAACACCGTTTTCGAGCCGTTCGCCGGCAACGCCGCCGAGAAGACGGTCATGGGCGACGCACTGGCCATCCGGGAGCCGCCCGATGCCGGCGCAAGGGCCTGAAAGAGGGGCCCCAGTGGAAACCGCAGACAGTCCACCGCGATGGAGACGGGGATGAGCATCCCGGAGCTTTTTTCGACGGCCAACGTCCTTCTTGACGCCGAGGCGGGCAACAAGGCGGCCCTGCTCGACCTTCTGGCGGCGGAGGCCGGACATCGGCTCGGGCTTCCCCAGCAGGAGGTTCTCGGCGCGCTTCAGGCTCGGGAGAAGATCGGCTCCACGGCGCTTGGCCGCGGCGTTGCGCTTCCCCACGCCGAGATCCGCGATGCCCCGGCCCCGCTCGTGCTGTTCGCCCGGCTTCGCCGCGCCGTCAACTTCGACGCCCGCGACGAGGAGGCGGTCGATCTCGTCTTCCTGGTGCTCTGGCCCGCCGCAGCCCGCAAGGGCCTGCTGCCCACCATGTCGGAGATCTGTCGCGCCCTGCGCGAGCCGCAGACCCTGCGCCGGCTGCGCGCCGCGGAGACGCCGGAGGACGTGGTCCGGCTCGTGCTTCAGGCGGTTCCCCCCGACGCGGCCCGGGACGACGCGCTGGACGGGGAATGACCGCCGCCGACCGCCGCGCTGCAAAGACGATCAAGTGTAGAAACGTATGCCCGACGCCCTGCTGCTCCTGACCCTCGTCGGTCTTCCCTTCCTCAGCGCGATCGGCGCCGGGCTCCTGCCGACGCACGCGCGCAACGCCGCGGCGTGGCTGGCCGGCATGACCGCCGTGGCCGGGATCGCCCTGCTGTTGGCGGCTTACCCGACGGTGGAGGCGGGCGGCGTGCTCCGCCACGAGGTCGCCTGGATGCCGTCCCTCGGGCTCAATCTCGTCCTGAGGATGGACGGCTTCGCCTGGCTGTTCGCGGGGATGGTGTCCGGCGTCGGCGTGCTCGTGATCGTCTACGCGCGGTACTACATGTCGGCCGACGATCCGGTGCCGCGCTTCTTCGCCTTCCTGCTCGCCTTCATGGGCTCCATGACGGGCGTGGTCATCGCCGGCAACCTGATCCAGATCGCCTTCTTCTGGGAGCTGACCAGCCTCTTCTCCTTCCTGCTGATCGGCTATTGGCATCATCTGGCGGCGGCTCGTGACGGCGCGCGCATGGCGCTGACCATCACCGCCACCGGCGGGCTGTGCCTGTTCGCCGGCGTGCTGGTGCTCGGCCATATCGTCGGCAGCTACGACCTCGACGCCGTGCTGGCCGCGGGCGACCGGATCCGGGCCCACCCGCTCTATCTGCCGGCGCTGGTCCTCATCCTCCTGGGCGCCCTGACCAAGAGCGCGCAGTTCCCCTTCCACTTCTGGCTGCCGCACGCCATGGCGGCGCCCACCCCGGTTTCCGCCTACCTGCATTCGGCGACGCTGGTGAAGGCGGGGGTGTTCCTGATGGCGCGGCTCTGGCCGGTGCTGGCGGGGACCGACGCCTGGTTCTGGATCGTCGGCACGGCCGGCCTCGCCACGCTGCTGATCGGCGCCTACATCGCCATCTTCCAGCATGATCTGAAGGGCCTGCTGGCCTACTCGACCATCAGCCATCTCGGGCTGATCACGCTTCTGCTCGGCCTGAACAGCGAACTCGCCATGGTGGCGGCGATCTTTCACATCATCAACCATGCAACGTTCAAAGCGTCGCTGTTCATGGCCGCGGGCATCATCGACCACGAGACCGGCACGCGCGACATCCGGCGCCTGTCCGGCCTGAACCGCTTCATGCCGTTCACCGCGCGCCTCGCCATGGTCGCGGCGGCGGCCATGGCCGGCGTGCCGCTGCTCAACGGCTTCCTGTCCAAGGAGATGTTCTTCGCCGAGGCGCTGTCGGCCGAGGGGCCGCTGCCGTTGCTCCTCGACATCCTTCCGGTCGCGGCCACGGTGGCGAGCGCCTTCAGCGTGGCGTACTCGCTGCGCTTCATCCACGGCACCTTCTTCGGCCCCGACCCGGTGGACCTACCGCTCACGCCGCACGAGCCGCCGACGTGGATGCGTTTCCCGGTGGAGATCCTGGTGCTGGCCTGCATCATCGTCGGCCTCTTCCCGGCGGCCACCGTGGGGCCGTACCTGGACATGGCGGCGCACGCCGCGTTGGGGGCGGCCACGCCGGAGTACAGTCTCGCGGTCTGGCACGGCTTCAACCGTCCCCTGCTGATGAGCTTGGTCGCCCTGGTCGCCGGCGTCTCGCTCTACCTCCTGCTCCAGCAGCATCTGAAGAAGGGCATCGAGGGGGCGCCGTTGATCGGCAGCCTGCAAGGCCAGCGCATGTTCGAGCGGGCCATGGTCTTTCTGTCCTGGCGCCTGGCACGGACCCTCGAGGGGCTGTTCGGCACCCGCCGCCTGCAACCCCAGTTGCGGCTGGTGGTGAGCGTGGCGGTCCTGGCCGCGGGCTGGACCATCTATCTGCGCGGGCTCGGCCCCGGCAACCTCACCCCTTCCGGCATCGACCCCGTGCTTGCGCTGCTCTGGGCGATCGGTGCGGTCTGCGCCCTTGGCGCCGCGTCGCAGGCCAAGTACCACCGGCTCGCCGCCCTGATCCTGCTTGGCGGCACCGGGCTGGTCACCTGCGTGACCTTCGTCTGGTTCTCGGCACCCGACCTCGCCTTGACGCAGCTGCTGGTCGAGGTCGTCACCACCATTCTCCTCCTGCTCGGGCTGCGCTGGCTGCCCAAGCGCCTGGAAGTGCCCGGCGCGCGTCCGTCGGAGGTGATCACCACGACGCGCCGCCTGCGCGATCTCGGCATTGCCGTCACCGCCGGCGTCGGCATGGCGGGGCTGGCCTTCGGCGTGATGACCCGCTTCCCGCCCGAGATCCTGGCGGAGCACTTCCTGGAGCGCGCCTACACGGAAGGCGGAGGCACCAACGTCGTCAACGTCATTCTCGTGGACTTCCGCGGCTTCGACACGCTGGGCGAGATCACCGTGCTGGGGGTGGTGGCGCTCACCGCCTATGCGCTGTTGCGGCGCTTCCGCCCGGCGCCCGACAGCGTCGACGTCCCGGAGCAGCAGCGCGACCAGAGCGCTTATGACATCTCACGACCGGGACGGCGGGAGGGCGACACCGTTGCCGACTGGCTGCTGATCCCCTCGGTGATCGCGCGCTTGCTGTTCCCGGTGATCGGCTTGGTTGCGGTGTACCTGCTGCTGCGCGGCCACGACCTTCCCGGCGGAGGCTTCGCGGCGGGCCTGACCGCGTCGATCGCGCTGATCCTGCAGTACATGCTCGGGGGCACCCAGTGGGTCGAAGCGCGCCTGCGGGTGCTTCCGCTGCGCTGGATGGGCGTCGGTCTCCTGCTGGCCACGGGCACCGGCCTGGCCGCCTGGGCGTTCGGCCGGCCCTTCCTGACGTCCTATTTCGCCTACGCGAAGTTGCCCCTCATCGGTTCGATGCCGTTGGCGAGCGCCCTGGTCTTCGACATCGGCGTCTTCGCTCTGGTCGTCGGCGCCACGATGCTGACGCTGATCGCGCTCGCCCACCAATCCGTTCGCGGTCACCGCGCCGCCGCGCCACGCCCGTCCGACGAGCCCGCCGCCCCCGCGACGGCGCCAGCCGCGACCGCGATGGGAGACGACTGATGGAACTCATCCTCGCCCTTGGGATCGGCGTGCTGACGGGGTCGGGCGTGTGGCTGTTGCTGCGGCCACGGACCTTCCAGGTGATCGTCGGCCTCGCGTTGCTTTCCTACGCCGTCAATCTGTTCATCTTTTCGACGGGCGGGCTCCGCACGGGCGCCGCACCGGTGCTCGAACGCGGAGCGGTGGGCCACCTCGCCACCAACGCCGACCCGGTGCCCCAGGCGCTGGTGCTCACCGCCATCGTCATCAGCTTCGCCACCACGGCCCTGTTCCTTGTCCTGCTGCTCGCCGCGCGCGGCCTGACCGGGACCGACCACGTGGATGGCCGGGAGAAGGACCGATGACCGGCTGGATGGACCACCTGACGATCGCGCCGATCATCGTCCCGCTTCTGGTCGGGACGCTGTTGATGCTGATCGACGAGCGGCAGCGCACGCTCAAGGCCGTCCTCGGCGTCGCGTCGGCCCTGGCGATGCTCGTCCTCGCGATCCTTCTGCTGCGGCTGGCCGACGGCGTGCCCGTGGGCGGCAGCGGCGCCGCCGTGCGTGTGTACAGGCTGGGCGACTGGCCGTCGCTCTTCGGCATCGTGCTGGTGCTGGATCGTCTTTCCGCGCTGATGCTGCTGCTGACCGCCATCATCGGGCTTGCCGCGCTGGTGTTCTCGCTGGCGCGCTGGCAGCACGCGGGGGCGCATTTCCATTCGCTGTTCCAGTTCCAGATGATGGGGCTGAACGGCGCCTTCCTGACCGGCGATCTCTTCAACCTGTTCGTGTTCTTCGAGATCATGCTGGCCGCCTCGTACGGCTTGGCGCTGCACGGCTCCGGCCTGGCCCGCGTCCGGGCCGGGCTGCATTACCTCGTGATCAACCTTGCGGCCTCCCTGCTCTTCCTGATCGGGGTGAGCATCATCTACGGCGTCTCCGGCACGCTCAACATGGCCGAGCTGGCGAACCGCGTCGCGGTCGTCGCCGGCGAGGACCGGGCGTTGCTGGAGGCGGGCGCGGCGATCCTGGGCATCGCCTTCCTGATCAAGGCGGGCATGTGGCCTCTCGGCTTCTGGTTGCCGAACACCTACTCCACCGTCGGTGCGGCCTCCGCCGGCATCATGTCGATCCTCAGCAAGGTCGGCATCTACGCCGTGCTGCGGCTGTGGCTGCTGATGTTCGGCGAGAGCGCGGGGGCCTCGGCGGGCTTCGGCGGCCCATGGCTGCTGGTCGGCGGGCTCCTGACCATCGCCTTCGGGTCCGTGGCGGTGATGGCGACGCAGAACATGGCGCGGCTGGCCGGCGCGAGCGTGCTGGTCTCCTCCGGCACTCTGCTGGCCGCGGTGGGGGCGGGACAGGTCGCGGTCACCGGGGGCGCGTTGTTCTACCTGACCAGTTCCGTCCTGGGCATCGCCGGCTTCTTCCTGCTGATCGAACTGGTCGAACGCGGTCGCGAGGTCGGCGCCGACGTGCTGGCCGTGACGCGCGAGGCGTTCGGCGGGGACGAGGAAATGGATGAGGACGACGAGGTCGGCGTCCCCATTCCGGCGACGATGGCCATCCTCGGGGCCAGCTTCATCGCGTGCGCCGTTCTCCTGGCGGGGCTGCCGCCGCTGTCGGGATTCCTCGCCAAGTTCGCCATGCTCAGCCCCTTGCTGTCCCGGGGCGGCGCCGACGTGCCGGCGACGACCTGGGCGCTGGTGGCCGCGCTGGTCCTGTCCGGGTTGGCGACGGTCGTCGCTATGACCCGCACCGGCATCGACGTCTTCTGGGCGTCGCCGGAAGGCGCCGTCCCGCGGGTGCGCGTCGTCGAATTCGCTCCGGTCATGCTGCTCCTGGCGCTGTGCGTGGCGCTCTCCGTGCAGGCTGGACCGGTGATGCGCTACATGGAGGCCACGGCCCGGTCGATGCACGCGCCGCAAGGCTACGTCGGCGGCGTGATGCCGACGCCCTGGCCGTCGAACCCGGACGGAGGCAACCGATGACGCGCTGGCTGCCGTTTCCCCTTCTGACCGCGGCGCTGCTGGGCGTGTGGCTGATTCTGAACGAGAGCGTTTCGCCGGGCACGGTCATCCTGGGCTGCGCGCTGTCGGTCGGCGCCGTCCGTGTGCTGACGGCGCTCGACCCGCCCGAGGGCCGCTTCCGGCGGCCGCTGGTGGCGCTGACGCTCGCCCTGGTGGTCCTGGGCGACATCGTCCGTTCCAACATGGCGGTCGCCCGGATCATCCTGAACCCGGCGGCTGGGAACCGGACGCCGGGCTTCGTGCGCATTCCGCTCGATCTGCGCGCGCCCTATGGCTTGGCGACGCTCGCCTGCATCATCACGGCCACGCCCGGCACGATCTGGGTGGAGTACGAGTCCGCCGGGAACAGCGTCCTCCTCCACATCCTCGACCTGGTCGATGACCAGGTGTGGATCGACACCATCAAGGACCGTTACGAGAAGCGCCTGATGGAGGTGTTCGAATGATCACGGATGTCCTGGTCTGGTCCATCTTCCTGGCGCAGATCCTCCTGGTCCTCGCCATGGCCTGCGCGGTGTTCCGCATCCTGCGGGGGCCGCGGGCGCAGGACCGCGTGCTCGGGCTCGACACCCTGTACGTCAACGCCACGATGCTGCTGCTGATCTTCGGCATCCGCACGACGAGCACGCTGTATTTCGAGGCGGCCCTGATCATCGCCCTGCTCGGGTTCGTCTCGACGGCGGCGCTCGCAAAGTTCCTCATGCGCGGAGAGGTGATCGAATGACGCACTTTGCCGAACTCCCGTCGTGGGCAGCGCTGCTGACCGCGCTGCTCCTCGTGCTCGGCGCCGCCCTGGCGTTGATCGGTTCGTTCGGGTTGCTGCGCTTCGGCAGCTTCTACGAGCGAATCCACGCGCCGACGCTGGGCTCGACGCTGGGCGTCGGCTTCGTGCTGATCGCGTCGATGCTCTTCTTCTCCGTGCTGCAATCGCGGCCCGTGCTGCACGAGGTGCTGATCACGGCCCTGATGGTCGTCACGACCCCCATCACCCTGATGCTGCTGGCGCGTGCGGCGCTGTATCGCGACCGCACCGAAGGCAACGACGATGTGCCGCCGTCGGCGTGAGGACGCCCTTGGAGGCGCCCGGCAGGCTCGACGGCGGTTGTCCGGTGCGCGCCTCGTGCACGGTTAATGCACGCTCTCCACCTTCAGTTGGCGCCACGCTCCCATGCGGTTCTTCCAGCCGATGCTCTGGCCGGCGCGCAGGCCGACCAGCGCGGCGCCCACCGGCGTCATGATGGACAGCCGATAGTGCATCACGTCTTCCTCCATGGGCCACACCAGGGTGACGGTGTGCCGCTGCTTGGTGTCGCAGTCCACGAAGGTGACGCGCGAGCCGATGGTGACGGTGGCCGGCGGCAGGTCGTCGTCCGGCACCACGCAGGCGCGGTCCAGCTCGCGTTCCAGGAACTCCGCCAGTTCGGGCAGCCGGTTCCCGGCGGCGACGGCGAGTTCCGACAGCCGCTCCTGGACGGTGTGCGTCAACGTGATGGCCGGCAACTGGCCGTGGGACGGCGTTGTGGTCATGATCCAATCCTGTGGGCAAAGAAGGGGAGCCGGCTCAGGCCGGCAGAACGCGTGCGACCGAGAGCCAGCGTTGGGTTCCGTCCGCATCGACGTAGGGCATCCGGGCGCCTTCGCGCAGGCCGAGCAGCGCCACGCCGAGGGGTGAGGCGATGGTGATCCGCCCGTCCTCGGGCGCCTGGTCCGGATACGCCAGTTCGCCCCATTCGAACGGCATGCCGTCGGCACGGCGGAACAGGACGCGGCTGCGCATGCGCACGATCATCGGGGGCAGGTCGCCCTCGGGGCGGACGATGGCACGGTTCAACTCCCCGGACAGGAGCGCCGACACCTCGGGAGCCCGCGCGGCCAACCAGTCCACGGCCCGCAGCAGACGTCCGTAGTCCGAACGCCCGATCCAGATCAGTGGTCTGTCAGCTCCCTCGGTCATGGGCACATCCTCGACTGCGCGGCGGCTGCGGTGCAGGCCAGGGCGAAGTCTCGCCCACATGCACAGCCGGGCGCCATCCGTATGATTACGGAAAATAGGGCGCACGTCCTTCAGACAGAAAATATTATTCAATTCCAACGACTTGCGTCTGCTCCGTAATGTTACGGATATTACGGTCCGGAATTTTCCCGAGTACAAGAACGGCCCTATGCCTGAGGTGCGGCAAGCGGAACCTTCCCCATGCTTGCGGTCCGCCTTCGGCGCTCCTGACCGAGACGACAAGGGACGAAACGATGGACGATCTGCTTTCGGGGGCACTGAGCCGCCTGGACGAGGCCGCGAAGCATGTGGACGTGGATTCCGAGGTCCTTGAGAAGCTGAAATATCCCAAGGAAACCCTGAGCGTCCGCCTGTCCGTGCGCATGGACGACGGGTCGCGCCGTTCGTTTCCCGCCTGGCGCTGCCGCTACGACGACACCCGCGGCCCGACCAAGGGCGGCATCCGCTTCCATCCCAGCTCCAACGTGGAGGAGGTGACCACGCTGGCGTTCTGGATGACGTTCAAGTGCGCGGTGATGAACCTGCCCTACGGCGGCGGCAAGGGCGCGGTGAAGGTGGACCCGCACAGCCTCTCCAAGTCCGAGCTGGAGCGCCTGTCCCGGGCCTACGTGCAGGCCTTCGCCGGCATGATCGGGCCCGACCGCGACATCCCCGCCCCGGACGTCTACACCAACGCCATGATCATGGGATGGATGGCTGACGAGTACAGCTCCATCGTCCGCCAGCCGAGCCCGGCCGTCATCACCGGCAAGCCCCTGCCGCTCGGCGGCTCCCTGGGGCGCGACGACGCGACGGCGCGGGGCGGCTTCTACCTGCTCAAGCATCTGGAAGCCGACCTGGGCCTGGACGGCACGGCCAAGCGCGTGGTGGTCCAGGGCTACGGCAACGCGGGCTTCCACATCGCCCGGCTGCTGCACGCGGACGGCTATCGCATCGTCGGCCTGTCGGATTCGCGGGGGGCCATCGTCTGCGAGAACGGGCTGGACCCGCACGCGGTGCAGGCGGCGAAGGAACTCGGCGGCTCGGTGACCGCCTACACCGAGGGCGGTGCGCGCGCCGTGTCCGAGACGGACCTGCTGGGCACGCCCTGCGACGTGCTGGTCCCCGCGGCCCTGGAGGACCAGATCCACAAGGACAACGCCGGCCATATCAAGGCCCGCATCGTCCTTGAACTCGCCAACGGCCCGATCACCCCGGACGCCGACCGCATCCTGGAGAAGGCGGGCGTCATCGTCCTGCCCGACATCCTGGCGAACGCCGGCGGCGTGACGGTGTCCTACTTCGAGTGGGTGCAGAACCGCCAGGGCTACTACTGGAACCTGGAGGAGATCCACGACCGCCTCCGCGCGATCATGGAGACCGAAGGGCGCCGGGTGTGGAACATGCGCACGGGCAAGGGCATCTCCATGCGCACGGCGGCCTACGCCCACGCGCTGGAGCGGCTGTCGAGCGCCATCGCCGCGCACGGCACGCAGCCGTTCTTCATCGGCTGACCGGCACTGCCCTGGGAAGGGGGCCGACGGGCTCCCTTCCGTGCAGTGGGCGAGCGCCCCCGCGCGGCGGTATAGTCCAGGCCTGTCCACCCGTTCCGCCCGAAAGACCGTCCTGGAAATGCCCCTTCCGTTCGCCAGCAGAGCCCTGGGTGCGCCGTTCCCGGCCATGCCGACCGGCCGCGACATGCTCGTGCTGTCGGTCGCCTTCCTGGCGGCCTACCTGCCCATCGACTGGCTGACCTTCATTCACGCGCGGCCGAGCCTGAACATCACCCCGTGGAATCCGCCGGCCGGGCTGTACATGGCCCTGCTGCTGTGGGCCGGGGTGCGCGGCGCGCCGATGGTCTTCGCCATGCTGGTGCTGGCCGACGTGGTGGTGCGCGGGCACCCGGCGTCGACCGCGTCGCTGCTGCTCTCGAACCTCGTCATCGTCGCCGGGTACGGCGCCGCGGCCCACATCCTGCGCCACCGGGTGTCGATCGATCTGGCGCTGAACCGGGTGCGCGACGTCGGTCGGCTGGTCGGCGTCACCTTTCTGAGCGCCGCCGCGGTGGCGCCCGCCTTCGTCGGCGTGTTCGTCCTGGACGGCGCCCTCGCGGCGGCCGACCTGCCGATGCTGGCCTTCCAGTACTGGCTGGGCGACGTGATCGCCATCGCCGTGGTCACGCCGTTCCTGCTCCTCCTCTACGGGCCGGAGCGCACGCCCGCCTGGGGGCTGCCGACGGCGCCCTCCGCGGCCCAGACGGCCGCCATCGCGGCGGCCCTGGTGATCGTCTTCCTGCCCATCGGCACTGACCAGTTCAACCTGTTCTACGTCCTGTTCCTGCCCCTGGTCTGGGTCGCCGTCTCGCACGGGCTGTCGGGAGCGGTTCTGGCCGCCCTGACCATCCAGATCGGCCTGATCGCCGGCCTGCAGGTCATCGGGTTCCCCTTGCACGCCGTCGTCTATCACCAGACCCTGATGCTGGCGCTGGCCATCACCGCCCTGTTCCTCGGCGCCCTGGTCAGCGAGCGGCGCGCGGTCGAGGCGCGGCTGCGCGAGCACGAGGCCGAACTGGCCCACGCCGCCCGGCTGGCGGTGACCGGCGAGATGGCGTCCGCCCTGGCCCATGAACTGAATCAGCCGCTGCTGGCGGCCATCAGCTACGCGCGCGCCGCTCAGCGCGTGCTGGAGGGCAGCGACCTCCCACCGCGCGCCCAGGACCTCATCGACAAGGCGGTCGGTCAGGCGGAGCGGGCCGGCGAGGTCATCCGGGGCCTGCGCACCTTCCTGCGCAAG
The DNA here is from genome assembly GCF_050789165.1 of Azospirillum sp. NCBI lineage: Bacteria > Pseudomonadati > Pseudomonadota > Alphaproteobacteria > Rhodospirillales > Azospirillaceae > Azospirillum > Azospirillum sp. The sequence continues at coordinate 41,880 of NZ_JBOZRT010000093.1, read as the reverse complement.
GGCACACCGCAGCTGGCGCCAGAGCCGGCGGCCGACGTGGTGCGCGAGGCCCTGGCGCTGGTGCGGGCGGATGCCTCCTACAACCGGGTGACGCTGCGGGTCGACATGGCCGAGCCGCTGCCGCCGGTTCTGTGCGACCGCGTCCAGATCGAGCAGGTGCTCCTCAACCTCGTGCACAACAGCATCGAAGCCATCGCCGCGGCTGGCAGCCCGGTCCGCGAGGTCATCCTGCGTGTCCGGGCCGAAGCTCCCGGCGGCCTCGTCTTCGAGGTCGAGGACACCGGCCCCGGCGTCGCCGCCGACATGGTCGAGCGCCTGTATTCCCCGTTCGCGACCACCAAGTCGGCGGGCATGGGCCTCGGCCTGCCGATCTGCCGCTCCATCGTCGAAGGGCATGGCGGCTGGCTGCGGCTGGCCCGCACCTCGGCGCGCGGCTCCGTCTTCCAGGTGTTCCTCCCCGTGGCATCGGAAAGCCCGTCCGCCCCATGACCGAAGCCACCGATCCCGCCGCCGTGGAGCCCGTCGTCTTCATCATCGACGACGACGAGGCCGTGCGCGATGCCCTGGCCGCCCTGATCGAAGTGGCCGGCCTGTCCGCGCGCACCTTCGCCAGCGCGCTGGAGTTCCTGCACCGCTACGGCCCGGAGCAGCCGGGCTGCGTCGTGGCCGATCTGCGCATGCCGTTCATGGACGGCCTGGAGCTTCAGGAGGAGCTGTCGCGGCGCGGCATCAGCCTTCCGCTCATCATCATCACCGCGCACGGCGAGGTGAGTTCCGCCGTCACCGCCCTGCGGGCCGGAGCGGTCGACTTCCTGGAGAAGCCGTTCGACGACGAAGTCTTCCTGCGCCGCGTGCACGAGGCCCTGCAGCGCGACATCAACCAGCGCCGCGACCGCTCCGCGGCAGCCTGCGCCCTGGCGAAGCTGTCGCGCCTGAGCCCCCGCGAACGCGACGTCGCCGGGCTGATGGTCGAAGGCTATGCCAACAAGGCGATTGCGAACCGTCTGGGCATCGGCGTCCGCACGGTGGAAACACACCGCGCGAACATCCTCAGCAAACTCGACATACGCACGGTCCCGGAACTCCTGCGTCTCTGGATGGCTTCGTCAGGGTAGCGGTGGGGGGCCGCAGGCGCCGCGCCCGGATTTTGACACAGCACGCCTCCGCCCGATCCCTTAGCCTCCCACAAAGAAGATCCAACAGGACGTTCAGGGGCGGTCGGGGGTTAGCATGCTGCGGCTCAGAACCAACGATGAGACGCTGCTGCCGGATTCCGCGGCGCTGGTCCCGGTGGATCCGGCGCTGCTCGACCGCCTGCGCCGTGCCGCCGCCGGCAACGCCCATGCGCCGGAGGGCGTCGTCCTGTCGGACGTCGCGCACCGGGAGGTCGTGGTGTCCGCGCAGCTGACCGTGGACGTGGCCTGGGTGACCGATGTGGAAACCCGCGCCGGGACGGTGACCCTCCGCGGCGCCACGCTCTGCCGGAACGTGGCCGAACTCGACGCGGTTCTGGCGCGCGATCTCGACGCGGAAACCGCGTCCGTCGAGGCCGCCCGCCGCCTCGCGGCCGTGATCGGCGTGCCGGAGCACGCCTTCGCCGAAGAGGACGCCCTGCCGACGGTGCCGTCCATGCGCGGCCCCTATTACGTGCATGAGGATTGCCGGGCCTGCCGTGGCGGCGGTGTGCGTGGCTGCGGCGGGTGCCGGGGCGGCAAGGTGCCGTGCCCCCAGTGCAATGGGGATCCGGCGGTTGGGTGCGACGCGTGCGGCGGCAAGGGGATGCAGGCCTGTCCGGCCTGCGCCGGCACCGCCGTCGTGGCGTGCGAGGACTGCGCCGGTGTCGGACGCTTCACCCACATCCATCGCCCGCGCTTGGTCGGCAGGCCATCGCGGAGCCTCGTGGTTCCGCCCGACGCGCCGGATACGGTGCAGGCGGCGCTCACCGCCGCGGGATACGAGCGCTTCGAGGAGGTTGCGGCGGTGCAGCCGTGGACCGTGCGGCATTCCGGCACGCAACTGCTGTACGAGCGCGTCGGCACGATGCCCGTGATCACCCTGTCCTGCGTGTGTGACGGTGTGGCCTTCGCGGTGGAGAGCGCCGGGCCGGAAGCCCGGGTGCCCGCCTTCCTCGACGGCGTGCTGGCGCCGGTCCTGGAGGGGATCGAGGCCGCCACCGCGACCGACGCCTTCGCCATCGCCCGGACGACGCGGGTGACCCGCGCCATCGCCGACGCAATTCTGGCCGGAACCGCGCTGGACCTGGACGCCATCGTCGCGGAGCACGGCCACTGCGTCAGCCGCACCGTGGTGGCGCGGGCCGCCCAGGCGCTCCAGCGCCGGTATGATGCCGTCCGCATCCACGCGATGCGGCGTGCGTGGCAGCAAGGGGCCGCGATCCTCGCGGCGGTCGTGCCTCTGGTGGCGGCCGTGGACCTGCCAGGGTTCTTGGCTGGCGCGACGGCGGAGGACCCCGCCCCGCTGACGCTGCGCCTGCTCTGGGACGTCGGCGTTCCCGCCCTGACCGGAGCCGCCGTCTGGCGCTTTGCGGGCAACCGGCTGCGGCAGGCGATGCGGGCGACCTTCGGCACCGCCCGTCCGGCGACCCAGGGGGCTTGGCCGCTTCTGGTCCTCGGCACCATGGCGGTGCTGCATCTGGGCGTGATGGGCGCGTGGCGCGGCGGCATCGCGACCGACCGGCTGGCCGAAGCGCCGGTCGCGGTCGAGGAGTCCGTCATCGGCGCGCCCGCCGCGCCGCCGCGCGTCCTGTCGCCGGCCGAACGCATCGCGGCGGCGCAGCGCGCCCTGGCCCGCCTCGGCCGCTATGAGGGCGCGATCGATGGCAAAATGGGGAGCGGGACGCGGAGCGGACTGGAGAGCCTCGCCGCGCTGGTGACGGAGGCGCCGGGCGACCCGCTCGATCTCGCGGTCGCCATCGCCTCCGATCGCATCGCGATCCGCCTCCGGACGCCCGAGCTGCTGGTCGGCGCGGGCTGGAGCAACGCCACCCGGCTGCGGCTGACAGCCGAGGATCAGGAGCGGATCGCCGCCGCTTTCCAGGGCGCCGTCGCCGCGGCCGGCGCGCCGCGGGACTGGACCTCGGAGGATGCGATGCGGTCCGGCGCGCTCACGGTGACCGGCCGGGTGGAGGATCCTGCAAAGCGGCAGCGCGCCTGCGCGTCGTTCACGCACGTCGTCACGACGGCGGCCGGTCGCGATGCCGGCACCCCGGCCCTGGCCTGCCACACGGGCGGGCGGTGGCTCCTGGAGGAATAGGGCGTTCCCCTCCGGTCCCGACGTCGGCACAATATCGGTCAGCAGCGAGGCGACGCGGGCCGTGGCGGCTGCGGCATTCTGGCGCAACCGGATGGTCTGCCGTGGGGACCGTGGAGAAGGGCGTATCATAGGGTATCGCTGGGTCCCGGCGCCGGCCGGCCCGGCAAACCCCACCGGGGTGCCCCATGCGCGCGAAGAGCCTTCTGCTGGCAGGCGTGCTCGCCGTGATCGGCTGGACCGGTGTTGCCGGCGCGCCCGCCGACGACGTGATCGGCGCGGTGCCGTTCGGCATCCATTTCACGGACCCTGACGACACGCTGCCGGACATCGCCGTGGCGTACGACCTCGGCTACACCGAGCTGGTGGTCGCCAATCCGCACGCCGACCCGTGGCTGCCGGGGGCGGGCACGCTGCTCTGGGTGCCCACCGCGCACGTGCTGCCCGACGCGCCGCGGCGGGGCATCGTCATCAACCTCGCCGAACAGCGCCTCTACGTCTTCCCGCCCGGCAAGCCGGCGATGACCTTTCCCATCGGCATCGGCACCGAAGGCGCCGGCATCCGCACCGGCCAGACCCGCGTGCGGGGTAAGCGCCCCAACCCCACCTGGGTTCCCACGGCGAGCGAACGGCAGGAAATGCCCGAGCTGCCGGCCTCGGTGCCGCCGGGGCCCGACAACCCGCTGGGCCCGCTGGCGCTGGACCTGGAGTGGACGAGCATCGTCATCCACGGCACCAACCGTCCCTACGGCATCGGACGGCGCGTCAGCCACGGCTGCTTCCGCCTGTACAACGAGGATATCCGGGTCCTGTACGCGCTGGTGCCGGTCGGCACGCCGGTCACGGTGGTGGACCAGCCCGCCAAGCTCGGCTGGCATGACGGCGACCTCTATCTGGAGGTGCACCCGACCGTCGCGCAGGCGGACGAGTTGGAGGAGCGGGGCAGCATCACGCCCGACGCGCTTCCCGGCCTCGACGAACGGATCCTGAAGGCGACCGGCGCGCGCGCCGCGGACGTCGATTGGGACGCCGTGCGCAAGAGCGAACGGGAGCGCACCGGGCTGCCGGTGCGCATCCTGTTCGGCACCCCCGCGACGCCGCCGGGGTGAGCCGGCGGCGCGTGGGCTGACGTCACTGCACCTTCCGTTGCGAGCGGGCGAACATGCGGTCGGCCTTCTCGCTGGCGGCCTTCGCTTCGGCGGCAGCCGACTGCGCGGCGGCGGCCGAACGCGCGGCCTCGGCCTTCGCGTCGCGGGCATCCGCCTGGGCCTGCTGGATCAGGGCCCGATCCTCCGGGCTCAGATGGGTGCTGCACCCTCCGAGCAGGACGGGAGCGGCGAGGGCGGTGAGGATGACGACGAGACGACGCATGCTACCCTCCATGAAGAAGGCCCGGTGCGTGCGGGTGTGTGATCGCCGTCGTGGGGACGGTGCGCGCGACCGGACCTGGGAAAGCGGTGATCGCCGTGCGCGGCTGCGGCCATGGTGCGCCCATGGTCGGCCGGGCGGCAAGGGTGGGCGGCGCGGCACGATGCCTCAGCGGGAATGGCCGGTGTGTCGTGCGGCATGGCCTCACCGCAGATAGGCTTCGGATGCGTAGCGGCGCATCATGCGCTGGCTGTTGAAGCACGATGCGATCTTGCTGATCGACTGCTTCATCATCCACGCCCAGCGGGTGCGGTCGCCGTGGTAGAGCGGCAGCACCCGCTGCTCGAGGGCCGCGTAGAGCTCCTCGGCGTCATCGTCGGCGGTGCCGAGATCGGCATCGCCGATCGCCCATCCGGTGGTTCCGTCGATGCACGCCTCGATCCACCACCCGTCGAGCACGCTGAGGTTCAGCACGCCGTTGAGGGCGGCCTTCATGCCGCTGGTGCCCGACGCCTCCAGCGGGGGTAGGGGCGTGTTCAGCCAGACGTCGCAGCCCGCGGTCAACAGCTTTGCCATCGCCATGTCGTAGTCGGGCAGGAACACCACCGGCACGATGTCCGCAAGCGCCGCCGCGTGCCTGTGGATGGCCTCGATGAGGCGCTTGCCGTCGTCGTCGTCCGGATGCGCCTTGCCGGCGACCAGCACCTGGAAGGGGTGGCGTCCGGCGAGCCGCCGCAGCCGGTCGGGATCGGTGAACAGCAGGTCCGGGCGTTTGTAGCCGGTCATCCGGCGGGCGAAGCCGAGGACGGGCGCATCGATGGACAGCGAGCATCCGCTCCACTCCCGCACGGCCGCGATCAGCGCCGCCTTGGCGGCCTGATGGGCGGCCCAGAGTTCCCCGTCGTCCAGCTGGTCGGCGCGCACCAGCAGCTCCGGTTCGTGCTGCCAGTTCGGCACGCAGCGCTGGAAGAGGGCGGCCATGCTCGGGCAGGTCCAGGTCTCGACGTGGACGCCGTTGGTGATGGCGTGGATGCGGAAGCCGGGATACATCCGTCGGGAGATCTCGGCGTGGCGCTTGGCCACGCCGTTGACGTAGCCGCTGAGCGCCAGCCCCAGCCGGGTCATGTTCAATCCATCGGTCCCCGCGAACGCGGCGAGGTCGGCGGTGTCCAGGAAGCCGGTGAGCACACGCTCCACGAGGTCATAGGGGAAGCGGTCGTGCCCGGCCTCGACCGGCGTGTGCGTGGTGAAGACGCAGCGTTCGCGCACCCACTCGGCGTCGTAGGAAGGCGCGCCGCCGTTGCCGTTGCGCGGCCGGCGGCGGGTGCGCAGCAGTTCCAGGGCGAGCAGGGCCGCGTGCCCCTCGTTCATGTGGAAGGTGCCGATCTCGAACCCCAGGGCGCGCAGCAGCCGCACGCCGCCGATGCCGAGGACGATCTCCTGACGCAGGCGGTGACCCTGGTCGCCGCCGTAGAGGACGCGGGTGACGGCGCGGTCCGCGTCGTCGTTCTCGTCGAGGTCGGTGTCGAGCAGGATGACGGGCACCGCGTAATCGGGGCCGCCGTGATGGATGTACAGCCAGGGGCGGACCCACACCTCCCGCCCGCCGATCTCGACGGCGACCTTCGCGCCCAGAGGCTGGGCCCAGCGCGCGGGCGTCCAGGGGTCGGGCTCCTCCGTCTGGCGCCCTTCCGCGTCGATGACCTGCTTCAGATAGCCGTCCTGGCTGAGCAGCGTGACGAAGACCACCGGCAGCTCCAGGTCGCTGCAGGACCGCATGGTGTCCCCGGCCAGGATGCCGAGCCCACCCGCGTAGGTGTGGATGGCGGGCTGGAGAGCGATCTCCATCGAGAAGTAGGCGATCTTGGTGCGGCGGATGAAGTCTTCGAGCATGGGGCGCCGTCCAATGGTCCAGTCGGTGACCACTGTGGGCGTCTCGGCGGTCGGGGCGTTAACCTGGATCAAGCGTGACGGGCACGCCGGCTCCCGGCGTGGATTGCACCAAAGGATGGCTATCCACGGCGGAATTCTTCGGATTGCTTAGTCAATTCAAGAGGCTGGGACCGGCGTTTCGCGGTCTACCCCCTATGAAGAATGGACGGCCGCGGCCACTCGCATCTAGAGTTTATTATATAAGACGGAGAAGATATTTTCCGGCTTCCACAGTCATTCATTGAAGCGTTGAAAGACACGGACGACGCAAGCCGTCGCTTCGGCCGGCGTCGTGCGGGGTCGTGAAAGCGTCACGCAACCACACAGCCGTCACGGGGGGAACCATGGCGGACGGACCCAAGCTGGTGTCGAGGGGCGCTGACCCTCTCCGGATCGATCATGCCTCGACGGGCGGTATGGTGGGAGCGGCGTCTTCGACGCCCTCCGGCGCATCGTGCGACCGTTGCGCGGTGCGGGGCCAAGGCGTTTGCTGGCGCTTGAGCGGGAAGGACTTTCAGCGTCTGTTCCCCTTCGGCACGCGGATCCAGGCCCGGCACGCCGGAACCGCGCTCTTCCATCAGGGGGAAGCGTTCGATTACGTGCTCATCGTGCGGAGCGGGTGGGTGGCGACCTACAAGGTTTTCGAGGACGGGCAGCGCCAGATCATCCGCTTCGCCCTGCCGGGGGACCTGGTGGGGTTCGAGGGCAATGCCGTCTCCGGCATGGCCTACGGGGCGGAGGCGATCACCGACGTGACGCTCTGCGGGATCAAGCGCTCGCTCTTCTTCCGGGTGTGCGCCGGGTCGCCGCAGCTCGCCATGAGTTTCGCCAGCACGCTCGCGCGCGAAGCGCTGTCGGCCTGGAACCACGTCGGCGCACTGGGCCAGCAGGGTGCGCTGGGACGGGTCGCCAACCTTCTGCTCGACCTGCACCGCCGTGTGGTGGTGCGCGAGGGATCGGAAGGGGGCGCCGTGCATCTTCCCATCAGCCAGATCCACATCGGCGACGCGACCGGCCTCACCTCCGTGCACGTCTGCCGCACGCTGAAGCTGATGCGGCAACAGGGGCTTCTGGACTTCCGGAAGGAACGGCTGATCCTGCTCGACCCGCAGCGGCTGGCGGAGATCGCGCAGCTCGATCCCGAGGTCACCTTCGAGGACCAGACCCCCACCTTCGTCGTCGTGTGACGGTTAATCCAGGTTAAGCCGTGCTCCCGACAAATCCCTAGAATATGGGGAAACGGGAGACGCACCATCATGATCACCATCGAAGACTGCATCGGCCTGAGCGGGCTGACGAAGGACGAGGTCGACGCGATCGCCGTGCACGAGCATCTGCCGGAGATCGTCGCCGCCGAGCTGGGCAGCTATCTGGTCGCCACCGACGCAGGGCAGGGCGAGATCCGCCGCATGATCGAGGACGACATCGCCGAGGCGAAGGCACACAGCCAGCATGAACGCGCTGCGGTGCTCAAGCTCGCCCTGTGCCACTTTCTGCAGGAGCACGCGGCCGCCCGGATCGTCAATCCCTGAACGGAGGGTGCCATGGCCGGGCGTTCGTTGCTCGTCATCGTTCTGCTTCTCTTGGCCGGCGCGGCCCGGGCGGGCGACCCCGCCGAGGGACGCCGGCTGGCGGAACGCTGGTGTTCGAACTGCCATGTGGTCGAGAGCCGGGGTGGAACGGACGCGGTTCCGACGCTGGACAGCATCGCCCGGGACCGGAGCCGCGGGCCCGAATGGGTGCGCCAGTGGCTGAGCGCACCGCACCCGCCGATGCCCGATCCCAACCTGACCGCCGCGGAGATCGAGGACGTGGTCGCCTACCTCGCGAGCCTGCCCCGGTAAGCCCCCAGTGGGCCGGCGTACGGGGACAGGGACCGGGGTGAGACAGGATGGTGCGCCCGTTGGTCCGGTGCTCCCGCATGATCGAGGACAGCCGATGCGCAGGCGCAAGATATGGATCGTGCTGGCCGGTGAGGCCGGTCTCCGCGTTCTCCAGCACAGGACGTGGTTGCCGGGCCGCTTCGACGAGCTGGCACGGGAGGAAACCGCAGCCGCGCGCCAGCCTGCGTGCGAGCTGGCGGTCGATGCCGCCGGGCAGGCTGGCGACGCATGCGCGTTCCGCCCTGCGGCGGTCGACCCGGGGGTCGAACGCGGCGTCGCCGATCTCGTCAACCAAGCCGCCGCGCAGGGGCTGTTCGACGGCCTCATGCTGGTGGCGCCGCCCCGCGCGCTCGGCGCTCTGCGGCGGGCGCTGGGGCCCGCCGCCGCCGGGCTGCTGATCCGGGAAGAGGGCAGGGATCTTCTCGATCTTCCGGAACACGCGCGGTCGGCCCGCCTGATGGCGATGCTGCGCCGGTAGAGCGCTTTCGGGATGGGGGCGCAGCCCCACTCGTTCCCCGGGGGAAAGGGCGAGGACCTATCCCTGTGGCTTCGCCGGAATGTCCGGGCGCCCGGCGATGTTGCCCTCCATCTCCTTGACCGTGTCTTCCACCTCGTGAATCGCCTGTTCGGCCCCCGCGGTGTGGCCGTGCGCCTGCTCGACCGAGCGGGACAGGCGGCCGAGTTGCTCGCCAAGCGTCGCGAGGTTGTGGCGCATGGTCTCCCGCGTCGCGGCCAGCTGGTCGCGGGCGGTGTTCGGCGTGGAGCCCCTGTGGCCGTAATGATGCTCGACCACCGTTGACAGCCAGCGCTCGACCCATTGGGGAACGGTGACGTGCTCGCCGGCGGCGATCTCGGTGATCCGCTGGACCAGCGCTCCCTTGGGATCGAGGCCCGGCAGAACCCATGCTGTGGAGGGTTTGGTGGCGTTCATGGTCATTTCCTGACGGGTGGCGCGTGCGCCTCGGCCGCGCCTTGCAGGTCGCGCTTGAGGATCTTGCCGAGGGTCGAGGTCGGCAGCACCGTCCGGAACTCGATCCTGGACGGCCGTTCGAACCGGGAGAGGCGGTGGCTCAGAAACGCGCGCAGATCCGGTTCGGTGAGCGCGGCGCCGGGGGCGCGGACGATGAACGCCTTGATCACCTTCCCGCGCACCGGATCGGGCTCTCCGACCACGGCCACGTCGCCGACCGCCGGATGCTCGCGGATCGCGGCTTCGACGACGCGCGGGTAGACGTGCTGTCCGCCGACGACGACGAGATCCTTCAGCCGGTCCACAATGTGCAGATAGCCATCCTCGTCGAGGAATCCGAGATCGCCGGTGTGGAGATGGCCGTCGGCCATGGCCCGGGCCGTCGCGCCGTCGTCGTTCCAATAGCCGGCCATGACCTGGGGGCCGCTCACGCAGATCTCTCCGACCCGGCCGGCCGGCTGCGGCGTTCGGCCGTCCTCCATGGACACGATGTCGATGAGCGTGCCCGGCAGCGGCAGTCCGGCGGAACCGGGTTTGGTGATGCCTTCATAGGGCGTGCAGGTGACGACGGGCGACGCTTCGGTCAGGCCGTAGCCTTCCACCAGCCGGCTGCCGGTCAGCGTCTGGAAGCGCTCCTGAACCAGTGGCGGCAGGCTGTCGCCGCCCGAGACGCAGAGCCGCAGCGACGACAAGTCGTAGCGACCCACCGTGGGGAAATCGATGATCGCCTGGAACAGGCGGGGGACTCCGGTCATCAGGCTCGGGCGCTTGTCCTGGATGGTGGCCAGGATCTCGCGGACATCGACCCGCGGCAGCAGAAGCAGCTCGGCGCCGAGCGCGATGGCGAAGTTCATCACCGCGGTCATGCCGAACACGTGAAAGAACGGCAGCACGGCGAGGAGACGTTCCCGTCCGGGCTCGGTCCCGGTGAACCATTCCTGGCATTGCCGGGCGTTCACGTAGAGCCCGCCGTGCGTGAGAAGCGTTCCCTTGGGCACGCCGGTGGTGCCGCCGGTGTACTGGATCACCGCCGGCGTCCGGGCCGGATCGACGGCAACCGGACGGTACCCGCCATCGTTGGCGAGCAGGGCGGAGAACGGGATGTGCCGTCCGTCGTCGGGAAAACGCGCGATCTCGTTGCGGTGGAGCAGGGGATACAGCCAGCTCTTCGGGAACGGCAGGCTCGCCGCCAGCGAGGCGACGACGATCAGGCACAGCCGCCCCGGCCATCCGACCGCCGCCAGCGTGTCGCGGAACCGCGGCATGTCGAGCGTGATCAGGACCTCCGTGCCGGAATCCACGATCTGCCGCTCGATCTCGCACTCGGCGCTCAACGGGTTGGCGTTGACCACCGTTCCGCCGGCCTTGAGGACGGCATAGAAGGCGATGACGTAGGTCGGGCAGTTGGGCAGCAGCAGCATGACCCGCGTATCCCTGCCGACGCCGAAGTCCTGAAGCCCCCTGGCGGCCCGCTCGATCAGCCGCAGCGTCTCGCCGTAACGGTGCCGCCGGCCGTAGAAGTCCATGCACGGCCGGTCCCCATAGGCCGCAGCCGCCTCGTCGATCAGAGCGGGCAGTGGCCGTGCGGGCGGCGGGCGATGCCAGTCCAGCCCCGGGGGATAGCTGTGTTCCCAGGGATAGGGGCTCGTTCCGGTGTCCACCGTGGTGCGCGTCATGGGCGTGGTTCCGCCGGCCAGACCGTCGGGTACAGCCTGACGGGCGCCGCCGCCGCGGCCCTTAACGCAGGTTAAGGCCCGCCGACGGAATCGCTCGTATCCGCTGGGACCGGCGCCACCGCGCCCGCCGATCACGACGCGCGCACCAGGGAGATGAACATGAAGCTGCCGCTGCAGATCTCCTTCCAGGGCATGGACCCCTCACCGGGGCTGGAGACGCTCATCCGCGAACACGCCGAGAAGCTGGATCGGTTTTGCGGCGACATCATGGGCTGCCACGTGGTGCTCTCCGCACCGCACCGCCACCAGCGCCATGGCAAGCTGTACGAGGTTACGATCGACCTGACCGTTCCGCAGGGCGAACTGGTGGTGTCCCGCTCCGGGCCTGCCGACCACGCGCACGAAGACGCGCGGGTCGCCGTGCGCGACGCGTTCGACGCCGTCCGGCGCGAACTGGAGGATTACGTCCGCCGTCGCCGCGGCGACGTGAAGCCCCACCACGGGCCGGCGCACGGAACCGTGATTCGCCTGTTCCCCGAACTGGGATACGGGTTCGTCCGGACCAGCGACGGGCAGGAGGTCTACTTCCACCGCAACGCGGTGGCCGACGACGGGTTCGAAACGCTCGGCGCAGGCCAGGAGGTGCGCCTCGTGATCGCCGAGCGGGAGAGCGCCCACGGCTGGCAGGCGAGCACCGTCACACCGGTCGGCAAGCATCACCCGGTGGATCCGGTGCCATGAGGAGCGCAGGAGGACGGCCATGCTGCACCTGACGAGCCCCGCCGTCGCGTCGGGCGGGCGGATTCCCGAGCGCCACACCTGCGACGGCAGGAACGAGGAACTGCCGCTCGTCTGGGGTGGCGTCCCGGCCGGGGCGAAGAGCCTGGCGCTGGTGTGCTCGGACCCCGACGCGCCGCGCGGCACCTTCCATCACTGGGCGGTCTACGACATTCCGCCCGATGCGATCGGGCTTCCGGCCCGTGGAGCGCACGAGGCGGTGAACGACTTCGGCCAGCCGGGATACGGCGGTCCCTGCCCGCCGCGGGGGCACGGGCCGCACCATTACCATTTCCGCCTCTACGCGCTCGACGTGCCGACCCTGTCGCTGGGACCGCGGACGCGTTGCGCCGACGTCGAGCAGGCGGCCCGCCGACACGCGATCGCCGAGGCCGACCTCGTCGCCCTCTACAGCCGCTGACCGGCGCCGTTTCGATGATCGAGGATGGGTGAGCGATCCTTGCCCGCGTGCGTGGAGGCGATCATGCATCTGCTGCGCTATGGCCCCGCCGGTGCCGAACGGCCGGGCCTGCTCTATCCCGGCTGGAGCGGGCGCATCCGCGACCTGTCCGGCGCCATCGACGACTTCGGCCCGATGACCCTGGACGACGAGACGCTGGACCGGCTGCGCGCCCTCGACGCCGAGGCCCTGCCGCTGGTGGAGGGAAGCCCGCGGATCGGCCCATGCGTCGGCGGCGTGGGCAAGATCATCGGCGTCGGGCTGAACTACGCGGAGCACGCCGCCGAACGCGGCATGCCGGTGCCGGACGAGCCCATCCTGTTCCTGAAGTCGGCGACCGCGGTCTGCGGCCCGAACGACGACCTGGTGCTGCCGCCGGGGGAGGTGCAGGTCGATTGGGGGTGCGAGCTGGGCATCGTGATCGGGCGTACCGGACACTACATCGACATCGACCGCGCCCTGCACCACGTCGCCGGCTACTGCGTGATCGATGACGTGACCGAGCGGGTGAGGCAATCGGCCGCGGAAGGCCAGTGGACGCGGGGAAAGTCGGCCGACACCTTCGCCCCCCTCGGGCCGTGGCTGGTGACCCGGGATGCGGTTCCGGAACCGCATGCGCTGCGCGTGTGGGCCCAGGTGAACGGGCACCGTTACCAGGACGGATCGACCGCGCAGATGGTGTTCGACGTTCCCTTCCTGGTCCACTGCATCAGCCAGGTCATGACACTGGTTCCGGGGGACGTGATCGCCACGGGGACGCCGGCGGGCGTCGGTCTGGCGCAGGATCCGCCCGTCTTCCTGCGACCGGGGGATGAACTGCGCGTCGGCATCGAAGGGCTGGGGGAGCAGGTCCAACGCGTCGTCGCGTGGCCGCGGTGAGGCGGCCGGTGGTGCGGTCGGCGCATGGATGCTGCCGTCTGGAAGCCCCAGGCGCCTTTGCGATCAGTCCTTCGCGCCGGTGTAGACGGATGCCAGGATGACCCGGTTGGACCGCGCGTCGCGCAGCTCGATGGAGAAGGGCACCTTGAGATCCCTGAGGGCCACCTCGAAGTGTGCAGCGGCCTCCTTGACCTTGTCTCGAAGGTCCGGTGTGGCGTGGACGCCCAGATCGGAGATGAAGCAGTACAGATCGAAGATCATGCCGGTCCCTTGTGAGTGCTGCGCCTTGGCATGCCCTTCGTGTCGCATGGAGGAATGAAGGATCATGCCGATGGCGCGCGCCGTGTCGTGCACTTCCCCGGTGTTCGGCAACACGCCGACCACGCCCTGCAAACCGACGCCGCCCCGCTGAATGACGGGGTCGTCCGGGGAAGAGAGGAGGACCGAGTGGACCCCGCTCTTGTCGTACAGTGTGCGTGCGAGCGCCGGCCCGCGTTCCCCCTCCGGCAGCGCCATGTCGACGACGGCGACCCCCGGCTTGTGCTCTTTGGCGAAGCGAACGGCGTCGCGTGTGTTGCTCACCACGCCCGCCACCTCATGGCCGGACGAGACGAGCACCTGCTGAAGCTGGAGAGCCGCCGGGAACGACGCCATCACCAGCAGCACGCCGCCGGACGAGGCCCCCGCGTGGAGTTTGGGTTTATTCGACATGCATTGCAGTGTGCGCCCTTCGCGGGCATTCGTCGGTTCTTCGACGTCACCAGTAGCAATATCCGGGTATTCCGGTCACGCTGAGCTTTGTCCGCGGAGAGATCGTATGTGCCGCTGCTGACCATATGTGTCCCGGCAGCGCCCATAGATGGATTCAGAGCAGAAGGACGCAATCTCGGATTTCGAGTGGAACATAGCAGCAGAACCCCTCGAGGGCTTCCCGGTCGTGGATGAACAGCACGTTGTTTCCGAGCGACACCAGCTCGCGCTCCCTCAACTCGATGAGGGAGCGGTTCACGTGGGTGCCCGACAGGCCAAGCGCGTCGGCGATGTGCTGGCGTTGAAGCGGGAAGTGCACCCAGGCGCCGTCGCCGAGGCCCAGCCGTCTCAGGCGGTCAAAAATGTCCAGCATCAGGTAGCCGATGCGCTGCGGCGCGGTCAGCCGGCCGAGCGCCGTCAGCCGTTCGTCGGCGCGCCGTTGCTCCAGCAGCAGCTTGCGGTTGAGCGCGCTGCACATCTCAGGGTGGCCGTCCAGGAAGGCCGGCAACGGCATGCCGTTCAGCACGCAGACCGTCACCGGCGTCAGGGAATGGACGCGGTGCTGCGTGCCTCCGGTCAGGGCCTTCTGCAGGCCCATGGTGTCGCCCGGCAGCAGGAAGTCCAGGATCTGGCGCGTGCCGTTCGGCAGCGACCGGTAGGAGAAGGCCCATCCTGCCTTGAGCGTGCACGGAGCGTCGCCGATGCGCTCCGACGGCACGATGTCGCACTTGGCCGGCAGGGAGACCTCGCTGCCTTTGAGGTGCGCGACGTCCGCCAGTTCGCGGTCGGTGAGCGGCCGGAACACCGCCTTTCCGCGCAGGTCGCATTTCGTGCAGGGCAGAGTCATGCCCACATTCGTTTCCCCCATTGGATGCGGCCCGGATTCCGAGCCGGCCGGAGACTACGGGCGAGCCCGGTGCGGGTCAAAACGAGCTTCGGAACACTCCATTCCGAATGGTGCAGAGAAGAGCATATGTCGTGTAGTGTAACATATGTTGCGGCGATTTCCCCCGATCCGGGGGCCGCCGCACGTTCGGAGGCCCCCATCTCCTTCGGCAAGGTGTTGAGCGAGGCATGGTCACGGCGGATGGCACCGGCGATGGAATGGATGGATCGGCGTTGCGCCTGCTGCTGGAGCGTCCCGAGCGCGCACCGGCCGGGCTGGCGCTGATCGCGGCGAAGGATTTCCGCCCGGTCTACACGAGCGCGGCGTACCACCGGATCATGGGCAAGCTTCCGCCCGCGCACGCGGCGCAGCGGCAGGCGTTGCTGGAACGATCCGTCAGCACCGGGCAGCCGGTTCGGCTGAACGGGCATGGCGGCGCCCCGGGCCTGCGCGTCCGTGGGGGATGGCTCGACATCGAGCACGCGCCGCTGCCGGGGGATCACGGCGTGCGGCTGGTGCTGGAACTGGTCGCCACCGCAGCACAGGATGAACGTCCACCGTCCATGGCGGCGGTGTACGCCTCCGACGGCACCTGTGCGTATCGAAGCCCGGTCTACGCCTCGTTGACCGGCGTGGACCATGGCGGCGGCGATCCTGTTCCGAGCCGGGCGGTTCATCCGGAGGACCGGGGGCGCGTCGAGGAGGGGTGGCGTCGGAGCCGGCTGATGAACACCCCGTTCCTCGCTCGCTACCGTCTGATGACGGCGCACGGACACCTCCACTGGTTTGCGGAACGCGCCGAGCCCGTCTACGAGGACCACACCCGGACCATCCGCTGGTACGGCGTCCTGATCGACGCCGAGCCGCCGGCGGCTGGGTGAAGCGTCAGTCGGCGTGCCAGCGGACCCGCGCGAAGTATTCGCCCTCGTCGTAGTGCAGGTCGAGGTCGCCGTGCCGGGTGCGGCGGAGCGCCTCGCCGATGCGGCGCGGAAGGTGGATGTCGGTCGTCGTCACCTCGATGCCGTCCGCGGTGTCGCGGATCTCCATGATCCGGTTCAGCGGGTGCTTCGATTTCTCGTGCTCCTCCTGGTGGCGGATGAGCGCCAGGAACTCCTCGCGGTGCCCGGCGACGTAGGAACCGGTCAGCGTCACCACGCCGGCGGGGCAGCGGTCGGCGATGCGTTCGCACGCCTGGCAGACGATCGGCTGCGCGCCGACGGGTGGCTGCCCCCACCGCCAGCGCCCGTCCTCGTAGACGGCGCGGCAGGTCGGGCAGACGGCGGGATCAGCCATCTTCTCGCGCCACTTGTAGGGGTCGTGGATGCGCTCCTGGATCAGGCGGTCGCGCCGTTCCGGGGTTGGACGGTGGTCCTGGTGTCCGCGCTGCATGGCGTCCTCCTTGATGCGGTCGCTCTGGAGCATTCTCGCGCATCCGGCCCGTTGCGCCTTAACCTGGATAAACGACGCCGATGTCGTTTTCCCCAATGGTGCCGGACGGTCAGGACGTCGTCCTGCACGCGGACCTCGACGTCCGTCCCGTCCATGCCCGGGGTCTCCAGGGTGATCCGGTCCTCCCTTTCCCGCTCGTCCACCTCCGCCGGGGGAATGATCGGCTCCACGGCAGGCGGACTTTAATCTGGATTAACGCCGGCGGCGCTTCTTCGGGGCACTCTGGATGCGAGCGTTCCGCACCCTGGAGGCCGTCATGGTCAAGCACATCCTGGTTCCCGTCGACGGTACGCCGTCGGACGAACGCGCGCTGGCGGCGGCGTTCGATCTCGCCGGCCTCTTCACCGCGCATGTCGATGTCCTGCACGCCCACCCCGACTCCCGCGAGAACCTGCGCCTGATCGGCGAGGGCTTCTCCGCGGAGATGCTCGACACCATGCTCGTGGAGGCCGAGCGCACGACGCGCGCGACCGCCGACCGCGCCCGCCACGCCTTCGACCACGCCGTCACCATGGCCGGCGCCGAGGTCGCCGAGCGGCGGCGGGACGGCGGCGGCGTCACCGCGTCGTGGCGGGAGGAGGTCGGCTGGCCCGCCGTGGCGGTCGCCGCCGCGGGGCGGCTCGCCGACCTCGTCCTCTTCGCGCAGGCCGCCGGGAACCCGCAGACCATGACGCTCCTCGAAGCCGCGCTGTTCGACACCGGCCGGCCGGTGCTGTTGACCTCGGCCGCGGCGGGGGTGGACGCGTACCGGTCGGTGGCGATCGGCTGGGACGGCAGCCTGCCGGCGGTGCGCGCGATCACCGCCGCGATGCCGTTCCTCCGGCGTGCCGCCGACGTCAGCATCCTCACGGTCGAGGAGGGCACCGAGCGGATGGCCGCCGCGCACGCCACACAGCTGGTCGAACACCTGGGCTGGCATGGCATCGACGCCGTGGTCCGTCCGGCGCCGCGGCAGGACCGCACGGTCGGCGAGGCGCTGGTCGCCGCGACGCTGGCGGCCCAGGCCGGCCTGCTGGTGATGGGCGGCTACGCCCATAGCCGGTTCCGCGAGATGATCCTGGGCGGCGCCACGCGCCACGTGCTGGGCACGCCGCTCGCCTGCTCGGTCCTCCTGGCCCATTGAGCGCGGCGGGAGGCGGCCATGGCACATGGCTGTGCATCTGCACGCCGATGGCGTAGGGCCGTACACGACGGCCGGGCAGATCGATGCGTGCATCGCCCAGGTGCGCCGTGCCGTGCGCGACCGCGTCGGATGATTCCGCACGTCCAAATTCAAACCATGCCAAATCCAAACCATGGAGGTCATCATGCGACACGTGTCCTACGCCGGCCGCTCCCTTACTGCTGCGGCCATGACGGTGGCGATCCTCGCGGCGGCCTCGCCGGCCCTGGCGCAATCCCAGAGCAAAAAGGACGAGCCCATCGGCCAGTCCTCGTTCATCGCCAACTGCGCCGTGTGCCATGGCCGGGAAGGAAAGGGCGACGGGCCCTATGCCGCGCTTCTCACCAAGAAGCCGGCGACGCTCACCACCATCCGCGAACGCAACAAGGGCATCTTTCCGCAGGAGTACGTGTACAAGCTGATCGACGGCCGCGAGATGATCTCGGCGCACGGCACCCGGGACATGCCGGTGTGGGGGGACGTCTTCCGTGAGCAGGCGGTTCAGGACTTCTGGCCTTGGGGCTCCGAGCACGTGGTGCGCGGCAAGATCCTGGAGCTGGTCTACTACGTGCAGTCCATCCAGGACAAATAGCTGAGGGCGGGCTTGGCCGGCGAATGGGCGTTCGGCTTGGCTAAGGTCTCCCGCGCCGGAGAGGTCGAGGTGCGGGCGCTGCGCGGCGCCGACCTCGACCGGACGGGCAGCGCAGACCCGCAGCCCCGGTCCAGCCAAAAGCCGATGGCAGGCGTCAAGGTTCGAGGACGTACTGCCCCGGGGCCGGGCAGAGCGGGGGATAGCCGCGCTCCGGAGCGCCCGGAGCAGCGGGGGCCGGGATCGCGTCCGGCGCGGACCGGTCTTCCAGCCAATCGACCCAGACCGGCCACCAGGATCCGGTGCGCGCAGGCGTGGTCGCCAGCCACGTGTCGGGATCGACGTAGCGGTCCTGTGGGCCGCGCTCGGTGATCCGGTATTCGCGGTCGGGACGGTCCGGCCCGGCGACGATGCCGGCGTTGTGCCCGCCGTCGGTCAGCAGGAAGGTCACCGCCGTGTCGCTGAGCAGGTGGATCTTGTACACCGAACGCCACGGCGCCACGTGGTCGCGCCGGGTGCCGACCGCGAAGACCGGCGCGCGGATGTCGGTGAGCGCGACGGCGCGCCCGTCCACCCGGTAGCGTCCCTCGGCCAGATCGTTGTTCAGCAGCAGCTGGCGCATGTACTCCGAATGCATCCGGTACGGCATGCGCGTGCCATCGGCGTTCCAGGCCATCAGGTCGGTCACCTCGGGGCGGTTGCCGCGCAGGTATTGCCGCACCAGCCGCGACCAGATCAGGTCATTGGAGCGCAGCATCTGGAAGGCGCCGGCCATCTGGGTGGTGTCCAGGTAGCCGCACTCCCACATCACGTCCTCCAGATAGGCGACCTGGCTTTCGTTGATGAACAGCATCAGCTCGCCGGCTTCCGTGAAATCGGTCTGCGCCGCCAGCAGCGTCACCGTCTTGAGTCGGTCGTCGCCGTCGCGCGCCATGGCGGTGGCGGCGATGGCCAGCAGGGTGCCGCCCAGGCAATAGCCGCAGGCGTGCACCGGCCGCCGGCCGCGCACCGCGTCGATGGCGTCCAGCGCCGCCATGACGCCGAGGCGGCGGTAGTCGTCCAGCCCGCAGTCGCGCTGTTCGGCGCCGGGGTTGCGCCAGGAGATGACGAAGACCGTGAAGCCCTGCGCGACCAGATGGCCGACCAGCGAGTTCTCGGGCGACAGGTCGAGGATGTAGTATTTCATGATCCACGCCGGGACGATCAGCACCGGCTCGGCGCGGACGGTTCCAGTGGTGGGGGCGTACTGGATCAGTTCCATCAGGTCGTTGCGGAAGATGACGCTGCCCGGCGTCACGGCGACGGTGCGGCCGACCTGGAAGGCGTCCATGCCCGGCATCGGCTGTCCGGTCATCACCCTCATCAGGTCCTCCGTCCAGTTCGCGGCGCCGTTCACCAGGCTCATGCCCTGGCTGGCGAAGGCCGCGCGCACGACCTCGGGGTTGGTTAGCGGGTTGTTGGACGGCGCGAACACGTCGAGGATCTGGCGCGCGACGAAGGGCACGATGCGCGCGTGCGAGCGTGTGACGCCCGGCACGTCCGTCGTGGCGTTGTGGACCCACTGCTGCAGCAGCAGGAAAGACTGGGCATAGAGGTTGAAGGGGACGTGCTGCCAATCCGCGTCAGAGAACCGCTGATCGTGCGGCAGCGGTTCGATGCAGGGCGGGCAGCGCGGGTCGACGGCCGCCGCCGTGGCGTAGGTGCACAGGCGCACCAGCTTGCGCATGGCCTTGTCGGCCAGGACCGCCTGCTTGCCCGGCGCGTTCCCCAGGTGCATGGCCCAATCGGCGAAGGCGAGCGCAATGGCGGCCGGCGAAATCGCCAGCGAAAACCGCCCCTGCCACGCGTGGACCAGCCGGTCGATGATCTCGCCCCGGATCGGCAGGTAGGGGAAGCTGTAAGCGGGGCTGGGCGCGCGGGCCGCCGTGTCGGACGGCTGACGCGTGGCCGGCGGAGTGCCGACGATCGCAGGCGCGGTCGCGCGCTTGCGCAGGGTCGCCCGTTGCATGGCCATGACGGCAGCCTCCCGCCGGAAACGCGTTGTCCGTCCACGGTCGCCGCCGGGCGGCGGGGGGACCTTAACCGAGGTTAATTCACGTCGTCGCAGGCGGGCTTTCAATCGGCATGGCCCACGGGGAAAACCCCTCGCATCCTGGAGGTCACCATGCATGACGCCCCGTTCACCGGCAGCCTGCCCGTTGCGGCGGTTGTGATCGCTACCACGCTCGCGGCGGCCTCTCCGGCCCTGGCGCAGTCGTCGGGCACGATGAAGGACGAGCCCATCGGGCGGTCCACCTTCATCCGGAACTGCGCGGCCTGTCACGGCATCGAGGGGAAGGGGGACGGCCCGCTGGCAGACTACCTCACCAAAAAGCCGGCGACCCTGACCACCATCCGGGAGCGCAACAAGGGCGTCTTTCCGCTGGAGTACATGGTCCGGGTGATCGACGGCCGGGAGGCGATCCCGATGCACGGCACGCGGGAGATGCCGGTGTGGGGCGACGTGTTCCTCAGGCAGTCGATCCAGGACTTCTGGCCCCGCGGCTCCGAGCAGGTGGTGCGGGGCAGGATCCTGGAGGTCGTCTTCTACGTCCAGTCGATCCAGGGCAAGTAGAGGCTTGCCGGATCACGGCCCAAGCCGGGCCGCGGCGGCGTCCAGCAACTCGATGACCTGGGCGTCGTCGAGCTGGGGGAAGTCCTGGTAGAACCGGCCGACTGCCCCGAAGAGGTCCGGCGCCATCAGGCAGACCACCTCATCGACATCGGCGCGCAGGCGCGCGATCACCTCCGGCGGCGCCACCGGCACCGCCAGCACCAGCCGGGCCGGCTGTGCTTTCCGGACGGACCGCAGGGCGGCGCGCATGGTGGCGCCGGTGGCGATCCCGTCGTCGATGACGATGGCGGTGCATCCGGCGATGGGCACGCGGTCGCGAGACCCGAGATACAGCGTGCGCCGCCGTGCGATCTCCTCGATCTGCCGGCCCGCTTCCGCCTTGAACCACGCCGGGGAGACGGCCTCGCCGATCTCCTCGTTGATCACCAGTTCCGGCGGATCGCCCTCGGCGATGGCGCCGGCCGCCAGCTCGGGCTGGAAGGGCGTTCCGATCTTGCGGACGAGCACCAGATCGAGCGGCGCGTGTAGCGCGGCCGCGACCGGATGGGCGACGGCCACGCCGCCGCGCGGCAGGGCGAGCACGACGGGGTGCAGGTCCTTGTAGCGCATCAGGCTGGCGGCCAGACGCCGGCCGGCGTCGGCGCGGTCGAGGAACGGAGGAGTCATGGGGAATCCTGCTCGGACTGGGTGGCGGTCTGGCGAAGGAACCGGTCGATGGTGCGCGTCGCCGGGGTGATCGGGATGGCGAAGCCGATGCCGCTGTTGCTGATGACGGATCCGATCAGGCTGTCGTTGATGCCGACCAGTTCGCCCCTGAGGTTCACCAGGGCTCCGCCCGAGTTGCCGGGGTTGATGGACGCGTCGGTCTGGATGAAGGCGCCGTCGGGCTCGGCGGGGTTCCGCACCCCCAGGCCGCTGACGATGCCGAGCGTCGCGGTCTGGGCGAGACCGAACGGGTTACCGATGGCGACGACGTAATCGCCCACGCGCAGGACGTCCGAGTTTCCCAGCGGAACCGCCACGAGGTTGCGCGCGTCGACCCGGACCACCGCGACGTCGCTGGCCGCGTCGGCACCGACCAGCCGGGCGGTGAGGCGCCGGGCGTCGGCCAGCGTGACGGTGATCGTGTCGGCACCATCGACGAGGTGGTGGGTGGTGAGGATGAGGCCGCCGGACGCGTCGATGACGATGCCGGAGCCCTGGCTGAGGAAGTGCCGCTCCTCCGGCTGCACGCGCTTGGGCAGGCCGAACATGCGGCGGAACTCGGGGTCGCGGACCATGGTCATCTCCTCGGCCGAGAGCTGCCCGCTCGCGGCGATGCTGACCACGCCCGGGAGCACCCGCTCCAGCATGGGGGCGAGCGTGGGCGTGCCGTCCCGCAGGTCGGTGCCCGCGCCGCTCCCCGGCCCGCCCAGGGCGCAGGCGCCGACGCCCAGCAGCACGGCCACTGCGCCGGCAATCCGTTGGGCCAGCCGCGCGAGTCGGCTTCCGGTTGATCGAAGCATGCGCTCGGCTCCCCCTGTGTGCCGCCGCTACCGCTCGGCCGGGAACTCGTCGTCGCCGATGAGGATGCGGTAGACCCGCTCGGCCCGGCCGCTCAGCGTGTGGCGGGCCTCCGCCACGGCGTCGTCGCTCAGGCTGTACCACGCGAAGGCCTCGGCCAGGTCTTCCGGACTGGCTCCCGTGTCCAGGATGGCGGCGACGCTGGCGGCGTCGATGCGGCCGACCGTCGCGACGACGTCGTCGTAGGTCAGCGGTCGGGAGGATGGAACGGACGTCGGCATGGCGGCCTCCACACGATGCTGGCCCCATTAGACATCGGTTCCGCGGAGGGCCGGTTAACCCAGGTTAAAGCGCCGCCGCCGGTCGGACCGAGAATCGTGAACGGAACCGTCTCGGCACGGGGATGGCCCGACCGCCCCGCCGCCGCAATCCGAGGGCAATGGCCATGACGAGCAAGGACGTGAGGTTTTCGGCGGACGCGCGAGCGCGGATGCTGAAAGGGGTCGATATCCTCGCCAACGCGGTCAAGGCGACGCTCGGCCCGAAGGGCCGCAACGTGCTGATCGAGCGGCCGTACGGGCCGCCGCGGATCTCCAAGGACGGCGTGACCGTCGCCAGGGAGATCGAACTGCCCGACCACTTCGAGAACATGGGCGCGCAGATGGTGCGCGAGGTCGCGGCCCGCACCAGCACCGAGGCGGGCGACGGCACCACCACCGCGACCATCCTCGCCCAGGCCATCGTGCACGAGGGGGCCAAGGCGGAGGCCGCCGGCATGAACCCCATGGACCTCAAGCGCGGCATCGACATGGCCGTGGAGGCGGTGGTCGGCGACCTCAAGACCCGCTCCAAGAAGGTCTCCACCTCCGAGGAGATCGCGCAGGTCGGCACCATTTCCGCCAACGGCGAGCGCGCCATCGGCGACATGCTGGCGCAGGCCATGGAGAAGGTCGGCCACGAGGGCGTCATCACGGTCGAGGAGGCCAAGGGAACGGCGACGGAGCTGGACGTCGTCGAGGGCATGCAGTTCGACCGCGGCTACGTCAGCCCCTACTTCGTCACCAACGCCGAGCGGATGATCGTGGAGCTGGAGGACCCGTACGTCCTGCTCCATGAAAAGAGGCTGTCCGGTCTGCAGGTGCTGCTGCCAGTGCTGGAAAGCGTGGTGCAGGCCGGCCGGCCGCTGCTGATCGTCGCCGAGGAGGTCGAGGGCGAGGCGCTCGCGGCCCTGGTGGTGAACAAGCTGCGCGGGGGGCTCAAGGTCTGCGCCGTCAAGGCGCCGGGCTTCGGCGACCGGCGCCGGGCGATGCTCGAGGACATGGTGGCTCTGACCGGCGGCGTGCTGATCTCCGAGGAACTCGGCGTCAAGCTCGACGCGGTCACCATCGACATGCTGGGCCAGGCCCGGCGCGTGCGGGTCGATAAGGAGACGACGACCATCATCGACGGTGCCGGGGCGCGGGCGGACATCGAGGCCCGTTGCGCGCAGATCCGGCGGCAGATCGAGGACGCGACGTCGGATTACGACCGCGAGACGCTGCAGGCGCGGCTGGCCAAGCTGGTTGGCGGCGTCGCGGTGATCCGGGTCGGCGGGGCGACCGAAACCGAGGTCAAGGAGCGCAAGGACCGGGTGGACGACGCCATGCACGCCACCCGCGCCGCGGTGGAGGAGGGCATCCTGCCCGGCGGCGGCGTTGCCCTGCTCTATGCCCTGCGGGCGCTCAAGGGGATGGCGCCGGCCAACGACGACCAGCGCGTCGGCATCGACATCGTCCGCCGCGCGCTGGAAATGCCGGCCCGCCACATCGCCGCCAACGCCGGGTTGGACAGCTCCGTCATCATCGGCCGCCTGCTGGCGCAGGACGATCCGAACTTCGGCTACGACGCCCAGACGGGCACGTTCGGCGACCTCGTCAAAGCGGGCATCATCGATCCCACGAAGGTGGTCCGCATCGCGCTCCAGGACGCCGCGTCGGTGGCCGGGCTGCTGATCACCACAGAGGTGATGATCGCGGAGAGGCCGGAGGTCAAAGCCACGGCTCCTACCGCCGAGATGGAATACTGAGCGCCGGTCCCGCCGCGTCACGACATGGTCAGCACCGCCGCTCCGGCCAGCTGGCCGCGGCGCAGCCGCTCCACCGCCTCGTTGGCCTGGGCGAGCGGGAACGCCGTGGTGGTCGTGCGCACCGGGATCCGCGGAGCGAGCGCCAAGAACTCCTCGCCGTCGCGGCGCGTCAGGTTGGCGACCGAGCGCACCACCCGCTCGCCCCACAGCAGCTCGTAGGGGAAGGTGGGAATGTCGCTCATGTGGATGCCGGCGCACACCACGGTGCCACCCTTGGCCGTCGCCTTCAGCGCGGTCGGCACCAGCGCGCCCACGGGAGCGAACAGCAGCGCGGCGTCCAGCAGCTCGGGCGGCGCTTCGTCGGAGCCGCCCGCCCAGGCGGCCCCCAGGGAGCGGGCGAGCGCTTGCGCCTCGGCATCGCCCGGACGTGTGAAGGCGTAGACGGTGCGGCCTTGGTGGCGCGCCACCTGCGCCACGATGTGCGCCGCCGCACCGAAGCCGTACAGCCCCAGCCGCTCCGCTTGCCCGGCCATGCGCAACGCGCGGTAGCCGATCAGCCCGGCGCACATCAGCGGCGCCGCTTCCTCGTCCGAATAGGACGGATCGATGGGGAAGACGTAGCGCGCGTCCGCGACCGTCAGCTCCGCGTACCCGCCGTTGACCTGATAGCCGGTGTAGCGCGCCCGGTCGCACAGGTTCTCGCGGCCGGATCGGCAGTAGGCGCATTCCCCGCAGCTCCAGGCCAGCCAGGGCACGCCGACCCGGTCGCCGGCGCGCAGGTGTTCCACGCCCGGTCCGGCGGCGAGCACGGTGCCGATGATCTCGTGCCCGGGGACCAGCGGCAGGGCAGGGTGGGGCAGTTCGCCGTCGATGACGTGCAGGTCGGTCCGGCAGACCGCGCAGGCGTGCACCTTGATGAGCACCTGATGCGGCCCCGGTTCCGGGTCGGGCAGGGTGCACGCCACGAGGAGGGTGTTCGGTCGGGTGAGCACCATGGCTTTCATCGCGGAACCTCCTTGTGAACGTCCCCATCACACCCTGCGGGGCGTCTCCCGGGAAGGCGCAACCGGTGCCGGCACGGCATGCCGGCGGCGCGCCAGCCACTTGCGCACCTCGTCCGCCGCCGTCATCGCCGCCACCACGGGCAGCGGCGCCAGCCACGCCCAGCCCGGCAACGGTGCGGTGGCGAACAGCAGATTGCCGGGCGGCGTGTAGACGACGCCGAGGATCAGCGCCGCCTCGACGGCTACGGCCAGCGGGATGAGCCGGTTGCGCGGCGCCGCCGGATCGAACGCGGACTCGTGGTCGCTGCGGCACAGGAAGACGTTGGCGGCCTGCGCCACCACGATGGCGGCGAGGCAGGCCGCGGTCGCCGTGCGGTACAGCGGATCGTGCGCCGCCAGTTCCTCGCCCCAGGTCCAGCCGCCGGCGTGCAGTATGGCGAAGTAGGCGGTCATGGCCGCTCCCGCCTCGAACAGGCCGAGGAAGAGATAGGCGCGCGCCAGCAGCCCCCAGGTCAGCAGCCTCTCGCTGCGTGGTCGTGGCGGCCGGTCCATCACGTCGCGGTGCGGCGGCTCCGCACCCAGCGCCAGCGCCGGCAGCATGTCGGTGCCGAGATCCACCGCCAGGATCTGCACCACCGTCAGCGGCAGCGGGATGCCGAACAGCACGAAGGCGAGGTACGGCACGATCTCCGGAATGTTGGAGGTGAGGATGTAGGTCATGAAGCGGCGGATGTTGGCGAACACCGCCCGCCCCTCCTCGACCGCGTGCACGATGCTGGCGAAGTTGTCGTCGAGCAGCACCATGTCCGCCGCCTCGCGCGCCACGTCGGTGCCGCCGCGGCCCATCGCCACGCCGATGTCGCCCTGCTTGAGCGCCGGGGCGTCGTTCACCCCGTCGCCGGTGACCGCCACCACCTCGCCACGCCGCTGCAACGCCTGGACGACGCGCAGCTTCTGGTCGGCGCCGATGCGGGCGAAGACGATCTCCTCGGCGTCCAGCGCCAGCAGCAGGTGGCTGTCGGACAGGACGCGCAGCCGGTCGCCGGTGATCACCTCCGGCTCGGGGCCGCGTACCAGCCCGACCTCGCGGGCGATGGCGAGGGCGGTGTGCGGATGGTCGCCGGTGATCATGATGACGCGGATGCCTGCGGCGTGCGCCCGCGCGATGGCTGCCGGCACCTCGGGCCGGGGCGGATCCTCCAGCCCGACCACACCGGCCAGCACCAGCGCGCGCTCCGGATCGGCGTCGTCGGGATCCTCGCGCCACGCCAGCGCCAGCACGCGCAACCCCCGGTCGGCCATCGCCTCCTGCACCTTCAGCAGCTCGGCGCGGCCGGCATCGTCCAGCGGCGCACTGCCGTCGGCTGTGGCGCGCGCGACGCACAGCGGCAGCACAGTCTCCACCGCGCCCTTGGTGTAGACGACGCGTCCGGCCGGGGTGTCGTGCAGGGTGGACAGGCGCTTGCGCTCGGTGTCGAACGGCACCTCGCCGGCCAGCGGGTGGACGGTGCCCGGCCCGGCGTGCTCGACCAGCGCCACCTCCATGGGATCGCCGAGCCAGCCGGTATCGGACCGCTTCAGCGTGTGGCAGTGCCGTTCCACCACGGCGATGGCTTCGGCGACCCCATGCGCGGCCCGCACGCTCATGCGGTTGAGCGTCAGCGTGCCGGTCTTGTCGGTGCAGATCACGGTGGCCGAGCCCAGGGTCTCGACCGCCGGAAGATGGCGGATCAGCACGTTGCGCCGGGCCATGCGGCGCGCCCCCATGGCCAGCGCCAGCGTCACGGTCGGCAGCAGGCCCTCCGGCACGTTGGCGACAATGATGCCGATGCCGAAGACGATGGCCGACAGCAACGGCAGGCCGGCCTGCACCCCCACCACGAAGAACGCCGTGCCCAGCGCGATCGCCAGCACGGCGATGATGCGGCTGACCAATGCGATCTCGTGCAGCAGGGGCGAGCGCTCGCGCTCCTCCCCCTGGGTCAGGCTGGCGATGCGGCCGAATTCGGTGTGGGCGCCGGTGCCGTAGACCACGGCGCGCCCCTCGCCGGTGGTGATGGCGGTGCCGGCCAGCACGAGGTTGCGCGCCTGGAGCGGGTCGTGCTCGTCCGTCGGAGCGGCGTCGCGGAACACCGGCAGGGATTCGCCCGTCAGCGTCGAGGCGTCGAGGCGCAGCCCCTGCGCCTCGATCAGCCGGGCATCGGCCGGCACGCGGTCGCCCTCCGCCAGCAGCATCACGTCGCCTGGCACGAGGTCGGCGGCGTCGACCAGGGAGATCGCGCCGCCGCGCAACGTCTTCACCCGCTGCGGCAGCAGTCTGGCCAGCGCCGCCAGTTCGCGCTCCGCCTTGTAGTCCTGCCAGAAGCTGAACAGGCCATTGACCAGGATGACGCCGACGACGGCGCCGGCCAGCACGCCCATGCCCTCGCCGGGCTGGCGCAACTCGGCCACCAGGGCCAACGCCGCGGCCAACCACAGCAGCAGCGCGAAGAAATGCGTGAAGGAGCGCAGGAACCGTACGGTCAGGGACTGGCGCTCTGCCGGTTCGAGCGCGTTCGGACCGAACTTGCCCAGCCTCCGGGCCGCCTCCCGCGGCGTCAGGCCGCCCGGCCCGCTGCGCAGGCCCGACAACGCCGCCTCGGCGGACAGGTTCTGGATGCGCATGGCTGACCTCGCGGTCCGAGTGCGTGTTCGCGCCGAGGCCGGCTACGGCGCGTCCGTGCCACCGCCCAGCACCGAGCGTACCTGCGCCAGGATGCGGTCGCGGGTGGCGTCGTCCGGCGCGGTGTCGAGGGTGTGCGCGAGCGACAGCACCGTTTCGGCATAGCGGTTGTGCCAATCGCTGGTTGCCGCGACGGCCGACGCGGGCAGGCGGGCCGGGGCCTCGGTGATCGCGTGGGGACGGCGGGCGGTGAGGTCGACCGTCTCGTCGAGGTCCGGGATGGCAATGCCGTCCGCATCCCAACCCTGCGCGATCAAGGCGTCGCGGATGGCGGCGCGCGCCGGCCCCTCGCCATGCACCAGGAAAGTGCCTTGCCCCACGCCGCCCCGCGCCGCCGCCCAGGCCAGCAGGCCGGAGCGGTCGGCGTGACCGGAATAGACGTCGAGCGAACGGATCCGGGCACGGACCTCCACTTCCTCGCCGTGAATGCGCACGCGCTTCACTCCGTTCAGGAGCATGCGGCCGAGCGTCCCCGGCGCCTGGTAGCCGACCAGCAGCACCGTGCACCGGGAATGCCAGAGCTGGTTCTTCAGGTGGTGGCGGATGCGCCCGGCGTCGCACATGCCGCTGGCGGCCATGATGATGGCGCCGCCGGCCAGGGCATTGAGGCGCTTGCTCTGCTCCACGCTTTCCACGATGTGCAGGTTGGGGCGGGCGAACGGGTCGGCGCCGCCGTTCAGACCGCGCAGGTGCCGGCTGAAAACGCCGGTCACCGCGCTCGCCAGCGGCGAGTCGAGGAACACGTCGGCCGGCGGAAGCCGCCCCTGGTCGAACAGGCTGTTCAGGTCGTACAGCAGCTCCTGCGTACGCTCCACGGCAAACACCGGGATCAGCAGGTTGCCGCCGGCGTCGAGCGCCGCGCGCACTTCGTTGCGCAGAAGTGTCTGCCGCGCCTCCTCGTCCACATCGGCCCGCTCGCGGTCGCCGTAGGTGGTCTCCAGCACCAGCCAGTCCGGCCGGGTCGGTCCCTCGGCGTCGGCATGGAAGCGCTTGCCGCCCGGCCCGACGTCACCGGAGAACAGCACGCGCACAGCGCCCTTCCCCTCTCTGATCTCGACCTCCACCGACGCCGAGCCGAGGAGATGGCCGGCCTGCCAGAAGCGGGCCCGGACGCCCGGGATCACGTCGATCCAGTCGTCGTAGTCGGCCGGCTTCAGGCGGGCCAGGGTGCGCGCGGCGTCCTCGCGGGTGTAGATCGGCTGCACCGTCGGGCGGCCCCGCTGCCGGTTGCGGCGGTTCAGGTGATCGACCTCGACCTCCTGGATGTAGGCGCTGTCCGGCAGCATGAATTCCAGCAGGTCCACCGTCGCGGGCGTGGCGTGGATGCGGCCGCGGAAGCCGAGCTTCACCAGCTTCGGCAGCAGCCCCGAGTGGTCGATGTGGGCGTGGGTGAGGAGCACCGCGCGGATGCGCGCCGGGTCGAACGGGAACGGCCGGTAGTTCAGCTCCCGCACGGTCTTGGTGCCCTGGAACAGGCCGCACTCCACCAGCACCTCGCCGTGTGGGGTGCGCAGGCGGAAGCAGGAGCCGGTGACCGTGCCGGCGGCGCCGTGGAACGTCAGTGAAAGCGCCATGGCGGTCCTCACTTTCTGCGGCGGCGGTTCAGGGATGACCGAGGCCGACGCCGCTGTTCTCCTCGGCGAACGCGCGGGCGAACGCGAGGTTGGCGTTGGTGTCGGCGTGGATGCGGTAGAGCGGTTCGCCACGGCGCACCCGGCCGCCGGTCTTGTGCAGCAGGTCGATCCCGGCGCCCTTGTCGTTTGGAGCGCCGGCCAGCCGCGCGATGCGGGCGATGCGATAGCAATCGATGGTGGTCACCGTCCCGTCGGCCGCGGCGGGCACCTCGTGCACCAGCGTGCCGAGTGCGCTGCGGGCCGGCGGCGGTCCCTGCATGGCCATGATGCGCTCCATGGTGGCCATCGCCATTCCCGATTCCAGCAGCTCGCGGGCGCGCCGGCCACCGGCGCCGCCGCGCACCGCCGGGTCGAACTCCAGGATGCGGCCGGCGAGGTGCAGCGCCCGCTCCCGCAGATCGGCCGGAGCGTCGGGAGCCCCGCGCAGCACGGCCATCACGTCGCGCGCTTCCAGGACCGGCCCGATGCCGCAGCCGACCGGCTGCGATCCCTCGGTCAGGGCGACCTCCATCACCAGGCCAAGCTGGTCGCCGACATGCTCGAACAGCTTGCGCAGGCGCACGGCCTCGCCGACCGAGCGCACCTTCGCGGTCGGGCCGACGGGAAGGTCGATCAGCAGGTGCGTGGACCCGGCCGCCAGCTTCTTCGACAGGATGGACGCGACGAGCTGCTCGCGCGTGTCGATGGACAGCGGCCGTTCGACGGAGATCAGCACGTCGTCGGCCGGGGACAGGTTGACGTGCCCGCCCCAGACGAGGCACCCCTTGACCTCGCGCACCATCTCCTGCATGCGCTCCATGGGGACGTCGACGTTGGCCAGGACCTCCATGGTATCGGCCGTGCCGGCCGGCGAGGTGATGGCGCGCGACGATGTCTTGGGGATGGCCAGCCCGTGCGCGGCGACGATGGGCACCACGATCATCGAGGTGCGGTTGCCCGGAATGCCGCCGATGCAATGCTTGTCCACGACGGGGCATTGGTCGCTCCACACCAGGCGGGTGCCGGCGGCGACCATCGCGCGGGTCATGCCTAGCACCTCCTCCGTGGTCATGAAGCTCGCGCAGGCGATCAGGAAGGCGGCGATTTCGATCTTGGAGTAACGGTTCTCCGCCACGTCCCGGATGATGGCCGCCAGTTGGCTGTCCGACAACGCCGCGCCATCGATTTTCGCCCGGACAAGGTCGAAGCTGCGGGGAGGCTTCGGTGGCACGAGCCGCACCTGCGCTCCCTCGGCCACGCCCAACTGGCGGAAGGCGGACGTCGACAAGCCGATCTCGTCCGGCTTGAGGATCCCCACGTCGTCAACGACGTTCAGTGTCGCCAACAGGGAGCGGCCATTGCTGCGTACCTCCACACGGGCCAAGCCGAGGAAGTCGTCCACCCGATACTTGGTGCAGTGGCGATGAAGAAAGGCCACGTTCTCACGGAGCGTATCGATCGCCAGAAAACGCAGGGTAAGCATAGCGTTACTCTACGCCCGATTGTCAGGAGGAGTGATGCTCAGGCGATGCTCCAGCCCCCACGAATCAGCATGCAGGCGCGCAGCGCCCGCCGCCGGACGCACGCTGCGCGCTTTGGCATGCTTCGCTATCGGTCGGTGCTGCCCGTGGGGCAGGGGGAGCGTGATCGGGCAGCAGCCTTCAGGCTGGCCGCCGGGGGCCGGTGTCGTCGGTGCGCATGTGGAGCAGGGTATAGGCCGGGCACCAGCCGACCGCCGCGGTGATGAGCGGGACCAGCCCGACGAGGCCAAGCCACCGCCACGCGCCATCAACGGTGACCAGGACGCCGAGCAGCGCCAAGCCGATCGTGGCGCGTGCGATACGATCGGTCGAACTCATGTTGCGTGTCATGGGAGCCTCCGTGCCGGGTCGCCCGCCTATCCTGAAGGCCAGTACGGTGGCCGCCTTAACCTGGATAAAGGCGCCTTCCGGGCCGGTGGCGATGATCGCCGCCATGGACACAGCAGGCGGGAGGGCTCGGGAGGCCGGCATGAAGCACGGCACCGTCCGCACGCTCCCGCAGCGCATCGCCATCGATGCGCCGGCCTGGGCCGCAACGGGCCTGTAAGGAGGATCGGACGATGACGGATATGGAAGGCGAGCTGCAGCGGGAGCGGATCGAGCACCAGATCGTGGCCGACGCTTTGGCTTCGGTCCGGCTGTTCCACACCCTCTACGGCCACGGCGAGCAGGCGAGGGAGTGGATCGCCGAGCTGTCCCGGAGGCTCTTGAGGATGGGGTGCGAGAAGCCGGCGGCGGACGGAGCATCGATTCTCGCCACGACCGCCGATGCGATCGCAAAGGCCTATCTCGGTCGATCGGCTCAGGAACTCGAGTGGCCCGAGGCCGGACGGTAGTCCCGGCACCAAGAAGGAGCGCCGGTCCACGCCGGCGCTCCTTCTTGGCCCGATCGGGGCGACGATCTTGCGACGAAGCCCTGCTCGACCTCACGCCGCCCGATGGATCTGCTGGAGCCGCTGCGGATCGATCTGGAGCCGCGAGGCGAGGTACTGGAGATACGAGCGCTCCGTCGCGGAATCCTGGTCGATCGCCATCTGCGAGGCCATGTACACCTGCTCGGCGGTCTGTGGATCACGGACCGACTGGAGCAGGGTGTCGAGCGACTGCGGGTGATTGAGTTCGTTCTCGACGACACGCCTCTCGTCGGGACCGGCCCCCGCCTCATCCAGCGCCGAGAGGATGCGCTGACGCTCGTCCTGGCTGATCTGGCCATCGGCGTTGGCGGCCGCGATCATGGCGCGGATGAGCAGGAGCGCACGCTGGTCTTCCATGGCGAGGGAGGGGTAAGCGCCCTCGGTGTCGCTGCTTGCCTGTGGCGCACTGCGGTTCTGGAACACCTGCGACAGCCGGTCCCCCAGCGAGCCGCCTGCGTTTCCACCCCCGCCGAAGATGCTGCCCAGGATCCCGCCGCTTTGCTGGCTGCCCCAAGGGCTGCCGCTCGGCGGGGATGATTGCGGCGCGTCCTGACCGGAGGACTGCATGTTCTTCTGGCGCTCCTGGAACGCCTTATAGGCCAGATAGGCCAGCGCACCCAATCCGGCGACGGGGCCGACGCCGAGTCCAGGGCTGCTCCCGCCGCTGTAGGCGTCGTCGCCTGCCGATCCCCCGAAGGCGCCCATGTTGCTGGCCACCGATCCGATGTCGTTCATGCCCAGGCTGCTGCGCCCACCCATCCCAGTGGCGAGCATGGTGCCCAAAACACTCTGAAGGTCCGCCATCGCCGAACTCCTTGCTGTGCGTTGTGCCTCGATGTTGCCAACAGTGGCGGCGACGGATAGGCACCCAAGCGGCGCTTGCTGCGACCGAACACCGCACCACCGCTCCCCGCCATCGGCAAGGACACGCTGAACCCGCATCAGGTCCCTGGATCCGCGTCCGGCGGCTCGATGACCAGAAGGTCGGTCTCGACCCGCAGAAACGAGCCGACTTCCACCCGGCCGTCCGCAATGGCGTCGTTGAGCATGACCTGTGCGTCAGCCAGCGTCACCGGCTCGCCCTCGTGGAAGGTCTGCCCATCGGCGTGGCAGATCAGAGGATAGGTCGCCGTGTTCATGAGGAGCCGCCCGCTCTCCGCCGCTCAGGCACGGCGGAGAGCCCGGATGCTGCCGCCGTCATGCCACCGTCCGGCGGCCAGCGACCGCGTGGTAGATCCACAGCACGACGACCGCGCCGATGACGGCGACGAGCAGGCTCCAGATGTTGAACCCGGTCACCCCGGCTCCGCCCAGCGCGTTCATGATGAAGCCACCGACCACCGCGCCCACGATGCCGAGCACGATGTCCAGGACCACCCCTTCACCGGTTCCGCTCACCATCTTCGAGGCGATGAACCCGGCGATCAGGCCCAACACGATCCATGCGATGATACCCATGACCACACCTCTTGTTCCTGTTGGAAGGCGGGGCGGTGGAACGACGTGGGTCCAGAGCCGCTCCATCAGCCCCTTCGTTCGCTCGCATCACATCAGTGAGGTCGCCGACGGGGATTCTTGTCGCCGCCGCCGCCGCCGTCGGCCGCACTCCTTTGCCCAGGCGTCGCGCTGCCTCGCGCTCCCGTGCGCGCGGCCGACATTTCGATCATGAGGCGGTGCAGTACGGCGCGGTGCTCACCCGACCACCAGCGCCCGTCCGAGTTCCAATCGTCTTGTTTCATGTCAGTCCTCGTTGTCGAGGCCGACCGCTTGGGCTCTCCCCGCCCCAGGCTCAGCAGCCGCAGCCACGTGGTTCAACGTGTGGTGCGGGACGGGCGATGAAGCAGGCATCCCGTCCCGTCGGTGTATATCGGCGCGTTCGTACGTCAGCGCGCCTTCATGTGGAGCGTGTTCATCGGTGGCACGACGTCCTTCGCGCTCACATCGACGACTTCGCCGACGTCGAACTCCGCAAATGAGTCGCTGCCCGCAGCCATCAGGGTCTTCATCCTGGAACCTCCCTGCTGGGTCCACTCCAGGGAGGTAAACGGCACGCGGGGCAAAGCCTTCCCCCGCTACCCCCTATGCGCAAGGCCAGGCGGTGACAGCCTCTCAGTCCGGTTCCTTCCGGCCCTCGCGCTCCACGTCCCCGCGGCGCTGGAGCCACAGCGCCACCAGCCACCACAGCGTCGCCCACGTCGCCCCGACGCACCATCCGGCGAGCACGTCGGTCGGCCAATGGACGCCGAGATAGACCCGACTGCCGCCAACGAGGAAGGTCACGATGATAGCAACGGCGATCAGGTATGCCTTCACCCGGCGGCTCGATTCGACGCGGATCAGCAGGGCGCCGAGCGTCAGGTAGGTAAGCGCCGACAGCATGGCGTGGCCGCTCGGGAAGGAAGCCGTGTAGACGGGGACGGCGTGCGGGACGAGTTCGGGCCGGGCACGCTCGAAGACATGCTTCAGGACTGCGCTCAGGAGCATCCCGCCGCCGATCGAGGCGAAAACCAGGAGAGCCGCCGCGCGCTTGCGGACCATCATCAGGTAACCGATAACCGCCAGCGTGATCAGCGTGAGGATCGCGTGGCTGCCCAGGCTGGTGACGTCGCGGGCCATTTCCTCGACCCAGCCGGGTCCGATCGGGTCGGAGAGGTCGGCGGGATTGCGCAGGGCAAGCAGCACGGCGCGGTCGAAGGCCCCCGTGTCGCCTTCGAGAACCTCCTCGGCCAGTTTGCCGAAGGCCAGCAGGCCACCGGCGACGAGGAGAACGGCGAGGAGGGGCCAGATCTCCCGCCGCGCCAACCCGAGCCAACGCTCCCAGCGCATGTGCGGTTTCAGGCGGTCCGGAACCATGGTCAGGGCCTCGCCCCGGTTCGAACGTTGGGGGAAGAATGACCCGCCGCTGGTCCGAGTGACCGGGTTCGCCAAGCAGGCCAAGCGCAACGATCGGCCGCGGCGTTGGTTGAACCCGGAACCACAGCTGAGGAGGGCACGATGGACAAGGACCGCATGGAAGGCTCGGGCAAGAAGCTCAAGGGCGACCTCAAGCAGACCGCCGGGGACGTTACCGGCGACCAGAAGATGAAGTCCGAGGGTGCCATGGACAAGGCCAAGGGCAAGGTCCAGAACGCCGTTGGCGGCATCAAGGATGCGCTGAAGGGCGACAAGTAGCCCGACCACGATGAGGGCGGCCCATCGGCCGCCCTCAGTGCGCCGGATGGAAGGGTTCTGAAAAACACCGACCGAGTTGGACGAAACGACCGCCATCTTCGCCAAATCGAAAGGCAGGCAGGGGGGTATGCTGGGCTTCTACCACTACGACCTGACCAGCCTGCTGGAAAGTTACGGTTACTGGGCGGTCACCCTCCTGATCGGCGTTGAGAGTACGGGCATTCCGGTTCCCGGCGAGACGATGCTGCTCACCGCGGCCATCTTCGCGGGTACCACACACCGGCTCGACATCGGCCTCGTCATTGCCGCGGCGTCGGTTGGAGCGGTTGCCGGGGACAACATCGGCTACTGGGCCGGACGGGAGTTCGGATACCGGCTGTTGCTCCGGCACGGGAAACGCGTGGGCCTCAACCAATCCCGCATCAGGCTCGGGCGCTATCTGTTCCTCCGCCACGGCGGCAAAGTCGTTTTCTGGGGCCGGTTCGTCGCTGTGTTGCGGACCTGGGCCGCCTTTCTGGCAGGCGCCAACGGCATGCCCTGGTCCAGCTTCCTGCTGTTCAACTGTGCCGGAGGCGTCATCTGGGCCACCGTGTTCGGGTTGGGCGGCTACCTGCTGGGCGATGCCTTCCATCGGTTCGTCGGACCGGCGAGTACGCTCGTCATGGTGATCGCCGGTATCGCCATCGCCGCCGCCGTCCTGTTCCTGAAGCACCGCGAGAAGCAGTGGCTCGCCAAGGCTGAGGCGGCGTTGCCGGGACCACTCGATACAGCGGAATGATGGCGGCGTTACCCGCGGCCCTCCGATCTCTGCCCAGCCGGTGTGGACCTTAGCATGGTCCCGGCTGTTTAAGAGCGGGGAACCATTCCGGAGGGAACCATCATGGCCGTTCTCGCCCGTATCACAGCCGCCCTCATCCTTGGCCTCGCCCTGGCAAGCCCGTCGTGGGCGCAACCGGCGCAATCCGGCAAGCCGCCGGCCGCGGCACCAGCGGCGAACCAGAACGCCAAGCCTGCCGCCCCAACGGCGTCCAACCAGAATACCAAGGCGGCCGCCGCTCCCTTGGTTGACGTCAACTCCGCGTCGGCCAAGGACCTGATCGCCGCGCTGCCCGGTATCGGTGACGCGCGCGCCGAAGCCATCGTGAAGAACCGGCCGTACATCGAGAAGCAGGATCTCGTCAAAAAAGCCAGCATCCCGCAATCGGTGTTCGACGACATCAAGGACAAGGTGGCATTGGTCGACATCAACAAGGCGACGCCGGACCAGATGAAGGCCATCCTCACCGGGATCGGCGACGTGCGCTCGCAGGATATCGCCAAGCACCGCCCGTACAAGACCCGGGATGATCTGGTCAAGAAGGGCGTCCTGACGCAAGGTGTCTACGACGGTCTCAAGGACCAGATCGTCGCGGGTAAGTAGGCGCCCCGGGCGCCTTGTTGGCGAGAGGGGCCACGCCGAGAAGTGGCCGGGAGGAGGTTGGCCTGACGTTGCCCCGGCTCAGAGGCGGGGTTGGGTTTCGAGCGCCATTAATTTCCATAATGAATGTTATGCGACCTTTGGGGTGCGCTTCTCTTTTCATAGCAATGCGTTCTGCTGAAGTCCCGCGCCGAGCTGCCGAAGATCCGCAGCTTCCAGAACTGGCTGTTCTCGGAGCTGGAGCGCAACGCGCACGCCTGAAGCGGGCGGGTCAGAAGCGGGCGCCGGCCAGATGGGCCAGCTGCGCGCCGGCCTCGTAATAGAGTTCCTTCGCGGCGCGGTGGCGCGCGGGCATCGGATCGCTCACGGGCAGCGGGAGCCCGCTTTCCGGCAGGGAGCCGAGCAGCAGCTGGGCCAGACACCGCCCGAACACCGTCCCCGGAGCGATACCGCGCCCGTTGTAGCCGCTGAACGAGACGACCTGCCGGCCGAGGCGGTGGAAGCGCGGCGCATGGTCCGCGGTCATCCCGATCTGGCCGTACCACTCCGTCTCGAACGCGACGCCGCGGAGCTGCGGGAACAGCTTCGCCAGGGCGCGGCGGCCCCAGTCGCGGTGAATCGCGCGGCCCGACCCGCGCAACGCGCCGACGCTGCCGAACACGAGGCGGCCCTGCCGGTCGAGGCGGAAGGAGCTCAGGACCTCGCGGGTGTCCCAGGCCCCCTGCCGTTCCGGAAGGATGGAGCGCGCGAGATCCTCCCCGAGCGGTTGGGTTGCGAGGTTGAAGTACGGCAGGTGGACCAGTTCGCTCCGCACCTCCGGCCAGACCGCGCTGGTGTAGGCGTTGGTCGCCACGATCACCCACGCGGCGCGCACCGTGCCCCCCGGCGTCCGCAGCCGCCACGCCGCCCCTTCGTCGCTGACCGCCACCACCGGGCTGGCCGTGTGGATCGCCGCCCCGGCGGCGATGGCCGCAGCCGCCAGCCCGCGGGCATAGGCCAGCGGCTGGATGGTGCCGGCGCGCTCGTCGAGGAGGGAGCCCGCGTACCCGGTCGTTCCGGTCCGGCGGGCCGTTTCCTCCGCGCCGAGCAGGTGGACCGGCGCCCCCCTCGCCCGCCATTGGCGCACGCGTTCCCGGAGTTCATCGAGCCCGCCGCGCCCGACCGCGCAGTGCAGCGTGCCGCGCCGCACCGCCTCGCAGGCGATCCCGTGCCGCTCGACGAGGTCGAAGACGGCGCTTGGCGCGTCGCCCAGCAGGTCGAGGAGCCGCTGTCCGTGGGTGGCGCCGAGCAGCCGGGGAAGTTCGTCCGGCATGATCCACAGGCCGGCGTTGACGAGACCGACGTTGCGGCCGGAGCCGCCGTAGCCGATCTCGACGCCCTCCAGCACCGCGACCTTGGCGCCGGCCTCCGCCAGATGGAGCGCCGCCGACAGCCCGGTGAAACCGGCGCCGACGACCGCGACGTCCACGGCCACCTCGCCGGCGAGCGGCGCCGTGACCGGAGCGGGCGGAGCGGAACGCTCCCACAATCCGTGCGTCCGTGGATCGTTCTGCATGCGGCGGCACTCCGGTTCCAGCGCGCTCATGTCATGAGCAGGCGGCATCATGTTCGCCGGTCGCTATCGTTGATTCAAACGACATTGGGTTGTAACGTCATGATCGTTTGGAATGATGTATGGGACGCGGAGGAGCCGTGCCATGGCGATCGTGCGCCGGTTCCTGCCCTCGATGTCGCTGCTGGCCGCGTTCGAGGCGGCGGCGCGTCACCAGAGCTTCACCGCGGCGGCGGCCGAGCTGAACCTGACGCAGAGCGCCGTCAGCCGCCAGATCCGGGCGCTTGAGGATGTCCTCGGGGCCGAGCTGTTCCTGCGCGAACGGCAGACCGTACGCCTGACCTTTGCGGGCGAAACCTACGCCCGGCAGGTGCGCGAGGCCTTGCAGCACATCGCGGCGGCGACCCTGAACTTCCGCGCCAACCCCCGCGGCGGCACCCTCAACCTCGCGATCCTGCCGACGTTCGGCACGCGCTGGCTGGCGCCCAGACTGCCCGGCTTCCTGGCCGAACATCCGGGAATCACGGTCAACCTGACCACCCGGCTGGCCCCCTTCGACTTCCAGCTGGATCAGCTGGACGCCGCCATCCATTTCGGTGCGCCGGACTGGCCCGGTGCGGAGCTCGACCGGCTCATGGGCGAGATGGTGGTCCCGGCGTGCAGCCCGGGGCTGTTGACCAGCCGCCGGTTCGCGACCCCCGCGGATCTGCTCGACGCACCCCTCCTGCACTTGGTGTCCCGGCCCGACGCCTGGGAGCGCTGGTTCGAGGTCATGGGCGTGCCGGCGCACGGCGTGCGCGGCATGCTGATCGACCAGTTCGCCACCGCCGCGCAGGCGGCGGCGGCCGGACTGGGGGTGGCGCTCCTGCCGAAGTTCCTGATCGGGGCCGAACTGGCGCGCGGCGATCTGGTGGAGGTCTTCGACCATCCGGTGGAAAGCCCGGGCCACTATTATCTGGCATGGCCGGGCAAGCGCGAGTCCTACCCTCCCCTGCAGGCGTTCCGCGGCTGGCTGCGCAGCGTCATCAACCCATAGCGTCCACCCCCCTCAGAGGAACCCGTCGCTGCCCCCTGCCCCGCCGGGCGGCCGACCGGCACCGGGATCCTCCGGCGGCGGCGGATCCTTCGGCGCGAACGGATCCTCGCCCCTCGGTTTCGGAAGGGACGTGACGGGCCGGCGGTTGGGGGCGTTGGGGCAGGCCACGTAGTCGTTCTGTTCGGCGTTGGTCAGCCCGGCGCCGCGGCCCACCTTCTTCCTCAGCTCGTCGCAGCGGTCGGCGTCCACCGACGCGACCGGCAACAGAAGAGCCGCGGTGAGGACGCCCATCGCAAGGCACGTACCGGCATGCCGCACACCCGCTGAAGCCATATCGATCACCCTGCCGCCGCTACAGGGAGGATGGTTCGCGCCGCCCGTGCGGCAACGCGCCGGGTGCGGAATGAAAACCGGAGGGCGCACGTTCGTCTCGGCATGAGGGCATGCCGCCCTCGCTTCAGAAGGAACGTCGGCGATGTCTGGCCGTGGTGGTGTTGCGCTTGGTGCTCTGAAAGCGGTTGTCCTGGGCGCGCTGGTTTCCGGAGCGTTGCTGGCCGGGACCGTCGGGCCGGCCGCGGCGCATGACGAAGACGGTCCCTCGTGGCGCCATGAGCACGGCGAGCGCGGCGGTTGGCGCGACGAGGCGCGCCGGCAGGAGGAATGGCGCGAGCGTCAGATCCGCGAAGAGCGCGAGGCCCGCCGCGAGGACCGGGAGCGCGCCCGCGAAGCCTGGCGCCGGGAACGGTGGCGGGAGCGCCATGAATGGGCCACGGGCGCCGCGTACGGCGAACCGCCGGCGGTCGTGTATGCGCCGTCGCCGGGGGTGGTCTACTCCCCTCCCCCGCGCAGCGGCTTCGAGTTCTCGGTGAACATCCCGATCCGCTGAGTAGGAGGGCCAGGGGGCGGCCGGCCGGGCTAGTCGGACGCGAGGTCGAGCCGCCCCCCTGCCCCGTCGTACACCTCGACGCGGTCGCGGCCCTTCGCCTTGGCGCGGTAGAGCGCGGCGTCGGCCTCGGCGACCATGGCGTCGAAACTCTCCGTCGCGGGGGAACTTTCCGTCACCCCGATGCTCACGGTGGTGGCGATCCGATGGCCGCCGTGCTCCACCGTCAGGTCGCGCAAGCCGCTGCGCAGCCGCTCGGCAACCGCGCGCGCATCGTCGCGGCCGGTGTCCGGCAGCAGGACGCAGAACTCCTCTCCTCCGTAGCGGGCGAACAGGTCGCCCTGGCGCAGCGCGTCCCGGGCGAAGGCCGCGAAGGCGCGCAGCATCTGGTCGCCGGCTTGGTGGCCGAAGCTGTCGTTGATGTGCTTGAAGTGATCGATGTCGAGCAGAAGCAGCGAGAACCGCGGGCCGCCGCGCCGCAGCCGGGCGAAGATGCCGTCCGCCATGTCGAGAAAGGCCCGGCGGCCGAGCGTGCCGGTCAGCGTGTCATAGGTCGCGAGATGACGCAGGTCGGCCTGCAGCCGCTCCGTCGTCATGATGAGAAAGCCGATGCCGACGGCCAGGGCGACCATGGGCGCCTCCAGGAACGTCCAGGTCTGGATGGCGGTCGGCTCCAGCAGCGGCGGCTGCGCCCCAGTCTGCAGCGTGAGCGCCGCGCGGACCATGTAGAACGCCGCATGGGCCGCGAAAACGCCGCCCGTCACGCCGGTGATCGTGCGCGGCGCCCCACGGGCGGCCCGCAGCAGGTCGAGCGCGCTGACCACGGCGAGACCGACGCTGTAGAGCGAACCGACGACGACCCGCGCCGCCATGTCCGGATGCAGGGTGCTGAAGGCGAGGATGCCCAGCAGCATCGCGCCGTACGCCGCCGCCAGCGCGCGCCGGGGGGCCGGCAGGCCGAGGAAGGAGCGGATGCCCAGCCAGATCACCGCCGGCGTGGCGCCGACCAGCGCGTTGCTGGCAACCAGTTCGAGGGTGGAGGGCGCCGGACCACGCAGGGCGGTCATCACCAGGCCCGCCGCCAGCAGCAGGTAGGCGAACGCCCACTGGCGCAGGGCCGTGATTCCGCGGTTGACCCGCCACGTCAGGAACAGCGCCATTCCCATCATCGCCGAGAGCAGCAGCGAGACGACGAGCAGCGTTCGGATGTCGAGAATCATGGGGACGCGGAGCGGATCGGCGGAGGGGGGCCGCTGGCATACCACGGTGCTCCCTGCGGGTGCGAGCGATCACACGGTGACAATGCGTCGATTCCGGGGGACTCCGGCGGGGTGGCCCGTGCCGGCGCCGTGGCTGTTTGCTGCTCACAATGCTGAATGTTTCGGCGTCGTCAGGCGGATAAGCCTGTAATTTTATTATGGTTATCTGCGCGTGCGGCGTCCGTGAGCCCGGCCTTTTGGGGAATGCCGTGCCGACGCCTGTGCCGCGCCCGCATGGCACGGTTCTTGATCTTCCGGATGCGTGCCGTGCCTGGAACGGCGTCAAGCGTGGAGCGTGTCTTCCGTGAGATCAGCATGCTGATTGCAAAGGGATTGCCTGTGACGGCAAGTGGGGACGGCTCCATGAGTGCAGACACCGAGGCCCAGTACCGCAGCATCTTCGAGAACGCCGTCGAGGGGATCTACCAGACCACCATCGATGGCCGCTACCTGCGGGTGAACCCGTCGCTGGCGCGGATCTACGGCTACGACTCGGTGGACGCGCTGATCGGGAACCTGACCGACATCGCCGGGC